>DASQAM010000170.1:0-1908 GCA_035635735.1 Gemmatimonadales bacterium
TTGCCGTTCCACGCCTGGAGCGCCGAGTGGTTCAAGCGGAGCGGCCACCTCCCGCTCTGGAATCCGGAAATCTTCGGAGGCATGCCGTTCGTGGCCGCAGGCAGCGGGGACATCTTCTATCCCACCTGGCTGCTGCGCTTCATCGTACCGGTCACGACGGCAGGCAACTTGAGCTTCGCCCTGCACTACATCCTGGCGGGCCTGTTCACGTACCTGCTCCTGCGGCGCCTGCGGGTCGGATGGACCGGATCGGTGATCGGAGGACTGGCGTACGAGCTCACCGGCCTCATTGCGTCGTACCCTTCACCGGGCCACGACGGCAAGCTCTTCGCATCGACGATGTTGCCGCTCATCCTGCTGGCCCTGGTACTGGCCTTGCGTGACCGCCGCTGGCAAGGCTACCCGCTGCTGGCCGCGGCGACCGGGCTCACCCTGCTGGGTCATTTCCAGCTCGCCTACTACTCGCTCATCGCCGCCGGGTTGTTCGCGCTCTACCTCACGCTCGAAGAGGCGGGGGACAGCGGGGCAGGGGAGCGCACCCTGCGGCTCGGGCTGGCGCTCGTGGCCATCCTGGTCGGGTTCGGGATCGCGGCCATCCAGATCATGCCGTTTTTCGAGTACATCCCCTTCTCCCCTCGTGCACAGGGCTATTCGGGTTTCGAAGGCTCGTCTTCGTACGCAATCCCGTGGGACCACGTGCCTGAATTCTTCCTCAAGAGCTTCGTAGGCTCGCGCGAGACCTACTGGGGCTCGAACCCGATCAAGCTGCATTCGGAGTATCTCGGCTTGCCCGTGGTGGTGCTCGCCGCGCTGGGCGTGACCGTGCCCGAGCGGCGACGGTTCGTCCTCTGGGTCGGCGGGATCGGGCTTCTGTTCCTGCTGATCAGCCTCGGAGCCGGCACGCCATTCTTCAAGCTGTGGTGGACAGTCATGCCGTTGGTGAAGAAGACCAGGGCGCCCGGCATGGTCTTCTACGTGGTCGCGCTTGTCACTGCCATGTTCGCGGGGCTGGGTGTGGAGCGCGCACTCAAGGGAGAGGGCAAGCGCGTGATGACGCCCGCGCTGATAATCGGCGCGATCGTGGCCGTGCTCGGGGTCACAGGCGTGTTCGGCCACATCGCCGAAGCGCTCGCCGCCGCGAAGGCGGCCGCGGCCGGGGCCGATCGGTCCGCGATCCTGTGGGGGGCGGTGACGAGCGGTCTCGCGCTCGCGGCCGCGGCGGCTGTGCTCGGTCCAGCCCAGGCCCGGCTCACGCCGCGGCTGCGCGCCCTGACGCTCATCCTGATCGTGGGGGCGGACCTGTGGCTCAACGCCCGGACGTTCTGGCGCTACACGAAGCCGTACGGCCGGGACCCCGTGATCGACCGCATTACCGCGACGCCGCTTCCATACCGGGTCTTCAATGCGCCCGGCCCGGGCACGTATCCGGGATCCGCGCTGATGGCGTTCGACATCCCCGACCTGTTCGGATACCACGGCAACGAGCTGCGCTACTACGACGAGTTGTGGGGCGGCAAGAATGAGTGGCGAAACCTCGGAGTCCTGCCGCTCTGGGACCTGTGGGCGGTGCGCTACGCGATCCTGCCGGCAGGCGCTCAGACCCTGGACTCGATCCCGGGCTTCCGCCGCGTGCTCGACTCGGTCACGATCTTGGACGGGGGGCGCGTCAACCTGTTCGAGCGCCTGGAGCCGGCGCCGTACGCCCGCGTCGTGCCGGGCGCCATCAAGACCGACTCGGCGACCGTCATCCCGACCCTCATCGATACGCGGATGGACTTCTCCAGGATCGTTCTCTTCACCACCGACCAGCCGGTGACGCCCGAGCCCCTGAAGAAGATGCCCGCGCCCAGCCCGTCGCGCGCCACGCTGACCGCGTGGCAGCCCGGACGGATGACCGTCACGCTCGAC
>DASQAM010000171.1:0-5164 GCA_035635735.1 Gemmatimonadales bacterium
TGCTTGAGCGCCTTTTGCACCACTGGGTGGACGAGCTGCGACACGTCGCCGCCGAAGCGCGCTACTTCGCGCACGAGGCTCGAGCTCAGGTAGGTGAGATCGAACGCCGGGACGAGGAATACCGTCTCGATGCCCGGCGCCAGGTTGCGATTCATGAGCGCCATCTGGAACTCGTACTCGAAGTCGCTCACGGCCCGCAAGCCCCGGACGATCACGGTCGCTCCCGCCGCGCGGGCAAAGTCGGCGAGCAGCCCGTCGAACGACCGCACCTCGACGCTGGCATGGTCCACCGCCTGCCGGATCAACGCCACCCGCTCCTCGAGCGTAAAGAGCGGCTGCTTCGCCACGTTCACGGCGACGGCGACGATCACGCGGTCGGCGAACGTGCGGGCGCGGCGGATCAGGTCTTCGTGCCCGCGCGTGATCGGGTCGAACGAACCGGGGTAGACGGCGACGCGGGGGACGGGAGTCGTCATGGCGCGTAGATGAACGTCACGGCGGTATCCCCGTAGCGCCGGGTGTCGTCGCCGGGAATCGGCTGATCCGCCGGATGCTCGATCGAGATGATGCGCGCGAACGGATTCACCCGGAACAGGGCGACGAGCCGCGCCGCTTGCCCACTGGCGTACGGCGGGTCCGCGAACGCCACGTCGTACTGCCCGGGGTGGAGCTGTTCCGCGAACTTGAGGGCGTCCACGCGGTGCACCACGGTCCGGTCATCCACCTTGAGGAGCGTGATGTTGGCCTTGAGCGACGACAACGCGAGTCGGTGGATCTCCACGAAGTCCGCGCTCACGGCGCCGCGCGAGAGCGCTTCCAGTCCCAGGGCGCCCGAGCCCGCGAACAGGTCCAGGACGCGCGCCCCACGCAGCGGGCGCTGGAGGATGGAGAACCACGCTTCGCGCACGCGGTCTCCGGTGGGCCGGACCGCGTCCCCCGCGGGCGTCTTCAAACGACGACCCTTGAACTCGCCGGCGATTACCCGAACCATTCCCAGCCCCGCTCCCCCGAGAATGCGGAATTCGGAGTGCGGAATGCGGAATGTCAAGGTGAGCGTCGTGCAGCGAGCGAACTTCCAGGGCAATTCCGCATTCCACCTTCCGGATTGTCAAGCACTAGGAGCCATGGATGCCACCCGTGCCTGCAGCGTGGTCCGCCCCTGCCACTCGTCGCGCTCCAACCGGAACGCGACGTCCAGTCGCTCCGCGAGCCATTGGTCGGGGATCGCGTCGGCCCACTGAAACGCAATGGCCGGGAGCGCCCCCGAGGCATCGTCCAGGGTGAAGCGCAGGTGGTTCGTCCCGACGCGCCGCGCGCCCACCGCGCGGGCCTGCCGCACGCCGAAGACCGGCGCCGGATTGCCTGGACCGCAGGGCTCGAGATAGCGGATCAGCTTTTCCAGCTCGTCGCTCACGAGACCCAACGGCAGCTCGAGGTCGACCCGCTGGGCGGGCACCAGGTCGTCGGGGCCCAGAAGCTCGCCCGCGACTGCGAGAAACGCAACACGGAACGCGTCGTAGCGCTCCCGGCGGATGGTGAGCCCCGCCGCCATGGTGTGACCGCCGTACTTCTCGAGATGGTGCCCGACCCGATGCAGCGCGCCGTGCAGATCGAAGCCCGCCACACTCCGCCCCGAGCCCCGCCCCACCTCGCTCCCCTCTTCCCAACCGATCAGGAACGTGGGCCGCCCATAGCGCTCCACCAAGCGGGACGCGACGATCCCGATCACCCCCGGGTGCCAGGTGTCGGCCGCGAGCACCAGGGCGCGGTCCTCGGGCCGCAGCACGCGCTCCGCCAGCTCCACCGCCTCGTCCAGGATGCGCTGGTCCAGCGCCTGGCGACGGGCGTTCAGCGTCTCGAGCTCGCGGGCGATCGCCGCCGCCTCCTGCGGGTCGTCGGAGAGGAGCAGGCGGAGCCCGTCATTCGCGTCCCCGATTCGCCCCGCCGCATTCAAGCGTGGCGCGAGGATGAACCCGACGTGGCCCGACTTGATCGGCCTCCCCGCGAGGCCCGCCGTTTCGATCAGCGCCCGTACGCCCGTCCAGTGGGACTGCGCGAGCAGCTTCAGCCCGTGGCGCACCAGGATGCGGTTTTCGCCCGTGAGCGGCACGACGTCGGCCACGGTCGCGAGCGCTACCAGGTCGAGAAAATGAAGCGGCAGATGAGGTGACAACCCCAGCGCCGGGACGAGTGCCTGCGCGAGCTTGAACGCGACGCCCGTGCCGCACAGCTCCTTCGCTTCGGAGCGGCAGTCGGCGCGCTGCGGGTCGAGCACCGCGGACGCAGGCGGGAGCTCGTCGCCCGGGAGATGGTGGTCGGTGACGATGACCTCGATGCCGGCGGCCCGTGCGGCGCGCACCGCCTCCACCGCGGTGATGCCGCAATCGCAGGTGATGATCAGCCCGGCGCCCAGACGGCGCGCCTCGGCGAGCCCGGCCGGCCCGAAGTCGTACCCGTCGCGCAGCCGGTGCGGGACGAACCCGTGGACCCGCCCGCCGACGCTCGAGAGCACACGCGTAAGGAGCGCGGCGGCACATTGGCCGTCCACGTCGTAGTCACCGTGGACCAGAATCGGGGCATCCGCCCGCACGGCGGCGACAACCAGCTCGACCGCCCGCGGCATGTCGGCCCAGGCGTGTGGGTCCGAGAGACGCTCGAGGTCAGGGCGGAGGAACGCTTTGGCGTGCTCGGGCACGGCGAGCCCGCGCTGCACAAGGAGCGCGGCGAGCGGCTCGGGGATGTGGAGGTCGGACGCGAGGGCCGCCGTGAGCTGTGGGTCGGGCGGCGCCGCGACCGCCCAGCGGGCGGGGATCATTCCCGAGCGTACAGGAGCACGCCACAGGCCTCGCAGCCTTCGATGGACGCGCCACGCTGGATCAGGACCCGGCGCTGCGTCGGCACCGCCGTGAAGCAGTGGCCGCAGGCGTCGCCATGCAGGGCGTACAGCGCGAGCGGCGCTTTGCCGCGCCGGATCCGCTCGTAGCGCGCCAACAAACCGGGGCTCACGGCCGCGGTGGCACGCTCGCGCTCCGCGAAGGCGAGCTCGCGCCCGGCCGCGATCTGCTCGCGTTTTCCCGCCAGCGCCTCGCGCAGCGGGGCCTGCCGCGCGCGCACCTCTTCGAGCGCCCGCTCGGCCTCGGCGGCCTTGCGCTCCGCTTCCGTCACCCCGTCCCCGGAACGCATGAACTCGGCCTCTTCCTTCGCCAGCACCGAGCGAGCGAGGTCCAGCTCCGCCATGAGGGTCGAGGCCTCTTTCGCGCCCCGGACCCACTCGAGGCGTTGGCGCCGCTGCTCCTGCATGGAGCGATAGTTGGCGATCTTGCCCTCCAGCTCGTCGCGCCGGTCGATCGCGGCCTGGATGCCGGCCCGCGCAACCGCGAGCGCGCGCTCGGACGCCGCCTGCGCCTCGTCGAGCGTCGATAGCTCGGGAGCGAGCGCGGCAAGGGCTTCATCGGTCGCCGTCACGGCCTGATCCTTCTCCTGTAGCGCCAACAACGCTTCAAGTTCCGGGTGCACCTCTCCTCCTCTTAGCGATCTTGTACCGTGGGTAGCGTTTGCGGAGCTCGTCGAACACGCGGCGCTTCTCCGCAATCAGGGACACCTGCCGCTCGGGGCTCTCGAACGGAAGCTGATCGTCCAGCTGCTCCAGCTGCCGCTCGAGCCGCCGGGCTTCCATCCAGTTGACGGCCAGCTCGTACATCTCGTTGGGATCCCGACGCCCGAGGCCCTCCGCCTTGAGCTGCTCGTACGCGCGGGCCGATGTGTCGTCGAGCGCGAGGACTGCATCGTCGGCAACGCTCTCGAAGACGGCGCGGTAGGGCGGGAACTCGAGCTCCTCTGGATCGACCGCTTCGACGACGCGGGACTTCCACGGCTCGCCTTCGAGCATGAGCAAGACGAGAGCTTTCTCGGCGCTGGCGGGGAGGACGGGATGCGAGATGCGGGATGCGGGATGGGTGGGGGCGCTGGGCCGCATCCCGCTTCCCGCATCCCGCATCCCGGCTTCTCGTTCCAGAACATCCTTCCGGACACCGGCGGCCTCCGCGACCCGGGAGATGTAGAGCTCCCGAGTGATCGGATCTGTCGCCGCTCGAATCGTCGGGAGCAGCCGGTCGAGCGCGCGACGCCGGCCCGGTAGGGTGCCGAAGAATCCCTTGCGGTCGAGGATCTGGATCTTCCGCTCCAGCACATCGACCGCGTCCTTGAGGATCTCCTCCAATCCCGCGGCACCTTTTTTCTGCACCAGGGTGTCGGGGTCTTCGCCCGTCGGGAGCGTGGCCACGCTCACGCGCAGTCCTTCGCGCAGCAGTTCGTCGCCGGCGCGGAACGTGGCGCGCAGACCGGGCTCGTCCGAGTCATACAGCAAGATCACGTGGGGCGCGTGGCGCTTCACGAGCTGCGCCTGCTCGGGGGTGAGCCCGGTGCCGAGCGGCGCCACGACCTCTTCGATCCCGGCAAGGGAAGGACGGAGCACATCGAAGTACCCCTCGACCAGGATCGCACGCTCCGTCTTACGCATCGCGTGCTTCGCGACGTGCAGGTTGTACAGCAGCTTTCCCTTGTGGAAGATCGGCGTATCGGGGGAATTGAGATACTTAGGCTCTCCGTCGCCGAGGATGCGACCCCCGAAGGCGACCACGCGGCCGCGCAGGTCGTGGATCGGGAAGAGCAGCCGGCCGCGGAAACGGGGTGCGAGCGTGCCATCCTCCCGTCTAGCCAAGAGGCCCGCCTCGAGCAACACCTCGTCACGCACGCCCAACCCTTTCATTGCGTCGAGGAACGCCTTGCTCTTGGGCGCATACCCGAGCCCGAGCGGCTGGACCGTCTCCAGGTCCAGGTGCCGAGTCGTCAGGTAATCGCGTGCGACCTGCGCTTCGGGGCTCTCGAGCAGCTGGCGGGCGAACCAGTCAGCTGCCGCGGCCACGGCGCCGTAGAGCGGCTCGCGCGGATCGGGACCGCTGGGCCCTCGCTCCGGTATGGTGATCCCCACCCGGCGCGCCACCTCGCGTACGGCGGTGGGATAATCCATGCCGAGCTTCTTCATGAAGAACGTGAAAACGTCCCCACCCGCGTGGCACACGAAACAGTAGAACATCCCCTTGCGGGGGATGACGGCGAAGTTGCGGTGGGTGCCCCCGTGAAACGGACACGGGGCGCGGAAATC
>DASQAM010000172.1:0-4050 GCA_035635735.1 Gemmatimonadales bacterium
CGTGGCAGCCGCGTACACGGAGGGGCCGCGCGGCGCGATGGTGCTCGCGGTCGTCGTGGCGTACAGAATCCTCGTCGCCGCGCTCGTCGTGCGGGTCATCGCGGCGTGGTTCGGCTACTTCCGCTACACTCGGTGGATCCGCCCGGCCTATACGCTGACGGACTGGCTCGTCGAGCCGATACGCCGCGTACTCCCGATAGCGGGAGGGTTCGACTGGAGCCCGCTCGCCGCCTGGCTCGTGTTATTGGTGCTCAAGCGAGTACTGCTCATCATACTCGTGGGATGAAGGGGACGGACGTGAAAGACGCGATCATCAGACGATTCGACCGGCCCGACGAGACGCGCAACTTCGAGAAGGGAAAGTTCGATCTCGTGAGGATCGGCGCCCTCGCCGTCGGGCGCGCCAGCTATGACCCGGGGTGGAAGTGGTCGACGCACGTCGGCCCCATCGCGGGGACCAAGAGCTGTCAGGTCGAGCACGTCGGGCTCGTCGTCTCGGGGCGGTGCCGCGTCGTCATGGACGACGGCAAGGCCTTCTCGTTAGGGCCCGGCGACCTGTTCCACATCGCGCCGGGTCACGACAGCTGGGTCGAGGGCACCGAGCCGTACGTGTCGCTGCATTTCCTCGGTGCGGACCAGTATGCTAAGTAGCTCTGACTGAGCTCTTGAACACCCGCAGCAAATAGTAGAGCGACGGCAGCAACACGACCGCGCCCAACGCGAGTGCGCCCAGCACGAGCCGCAGCGTGGCCGGGGGCGCGGCCGCACCCGCGATGGAGAGATCGGGCGGCAGGATGTAGGGATACTGGCTCAGCGCCCAGCCCCACAGGATGAGCGACACCTGTGTCACGGCCGCCACGCGCGCCACGCGCCAGCGGCGAACCCACAGCGCCGCGAGCGCCGTGACGGCCGCCGCCGCGGTGAGCAAGTGCAACGGGAGCGCCCAGGCCGCAAAGATGAGCCCGTCGCGCACGCGGGGCGCGCCGTTGAGCGAGAAAAGCAGCGCCATCACCGCCGCCAGAAACAGCCCCACGCCCGCCGCCAGCGCGCGGCGGCGGAAGTCCTCTTGCAGCTCCCGCTCGTGGGCTTCGAGCGTCAGGTACACGGCCGCCAGGAAGGCGAACGTGATGAGCGCGAACAGTCCGACCGAGAGCGGGAACGGGTTGAGCCAAGGTGCCACGTAGATCCTGTAGAACCCGTCCCCCTCGACCGTCAGGGAGTCCTTTAGGGTCGCCCCTCCAGCCTCGCCGAGCGCTCCCGACGCGATCGTTCCCGCGGTGGTTCCGAGCAGGAAAGGAGTAATGAGGCTCGCGATCGCGAACACCACGCCCCAATGGCGTTGCTCCTCGTCGGCCCCGTAGCGCCAGAACGTGAACGCGGAACCGCGCAGCACGACGCCGATCAACACGAGCGAGAGCGGGATGTGCAGCAGCGTGCCGAGCCGCGCGAACGCCGGCGGGAAGCAAGTGAAGAGCAGCACGATCGCGAGAATCAGCCACACATGGTTCGCCTCCCACACCGGGCCGATGGCCTCGGCGATGAGTTCGCGCTGCCGTTCTCTGCGGGGGCCGAACGCGAGGAGGTCCCACACGCCGCCGCCGAAGTCGGCGCCCCCCAGCACCGCGTAGGCGTTGAGCGCCACGAAAATGACTCCCGCGAGCCAATCGGCGAGCGTCACGACCCGCCTCCCGACATGTAAAACCCTCGCCATTCCGGTACCGCCGGGCTGCGGACGATGTGCCGGTACAGGAGCCACACGACGATCACTCCCAGGAAGCAATACAGCAGCGTGAAGGTGACGAACGGCACGACCAGCCCCGGCATCGGGGTGACCGCGTCTCGGGTCTTCAGAACCCCGTAAATCACCCACGGCTGCCGGCCCAGCTCGGTGACCATCCACCCGGCCTCGACCGCGATGAAGCCCATCGGCGTGGCCAGCACGATCGCGCGCATGAGCCAGCGGTTGTGCGCCAGGTCCGCCCGCCGCCACGAGAGCCATGCGGCCCAAAGCGCCACGAGCGCGAGGTAGGTGCCGAGCCCGACCATCACCTGGAACGAGAGGTGTACGGCCGGGACGTTGGGCCATTCTGATTCAGGCACGTGGTCGAGGCCCTGCACGACGGCGTGCGGATCATGGAACGCGAGCAGCGACAGCGCGTAGGGAATCTCGACCGCGAAGCGGTTCTCCCGCGCGGCAACGTCGGTCCAGCCTCCGAGCGTGAGCGGCGCCCCGGCCTGCGTGCGGAACACGGCCTCGGCGGCGGCGAGCTTCACGGGTTGGTGGGCGGCGATGTGGCGCGCGGAGATGTCGCCCGAGATCGGCTGGAGCACCGCGGCCGGCGCGCCCACGATCAGCGCGATCTCGAGCGCCCGGCGATGGAACGCGTTGGCCGGATCCCTGAGGAGCAGCAGCGCGTCAATCCCCGCGACCGCAAATCCGGTCGCGGCATACGCCGCGAGCGTCATGTGCAGGGTTTGCGACACCGCTGCCGCGTTGGCCATCGCCGCGATCGGGTCGACGTTCACCGCCTGCCCGTTCACCAGCTCGAACCCCGCGGGCGCGTTCATCCAGGCGTTCGCGATGACGACGAAGATGCCCGACGCCACCCCGCTCGCCGCCACGGCCACGCCGGCCCAGAGATGCGCCCGCGGCGAGATGCGATCCCAGCCGTAGAGATAGATGCCGAGGAAGATCGCCTCGGTGAAGAACGCGAACCCCTCGAGCGAGAAGGGCATCCCGATGATCGGACCGGCGAACTCCATGAACCGCGGCCACAAAAGCCCGAGCTCGAATGAGAGGACGGTCCCGGACACGGCGCCGACCGCGAACAGGATGGCGGTGCCTTTGGCCCAGCGCTTGGCCAGATCGAGATAGATCGCATGCCCCGTCACCTGCCAGCGTCGCTCGGCCAGCACCATCATGAGTGGCATGGCGATCCCGATAACGGCAAAGACGATGTGAAATGCGAGCGAGACCGCCATCTGGGAGCGGGCGGCGAGGAGGTCGGGCATAAAAGGCAAGATAAGGGAGGAGGTTTGGGAGGTTAGGGGAGGTTGTTGGAGGTTCGTCTCCTGCGTTAGCTTTCTTGTGACAACCGATGTCGTGGCGATTTGCGGCCTATTGCAGCCACGTTAAACAAGTCGCTAAAACGCCAGGATGCCCATCAACCTCCGCGATCTCCTAGCAGACGGCAAAGTCCACGTCCTCGACGGGGCGATGGGCACCATGCTGTACTCCAAGGGCTTCTTCCTGAACGTCTGCTACGACGAGCTGAACCTGAAGCAGCCGAAGCTGGTTCAGGAAGTGCACGAGGCCTACGTCCGAGCCGGCGCGGAAATCCTCGAGACCAACACCTTCGGCGCGAACCCCGTGAAGCTGGGCAGCTACGGGCTCGCCGACGACACCGAGAAGATCAACCAGGCCGCGGCCGAGCTGGCCCGCCGGGCGGCCGCCGGGCGCGCGAGCGTCGTCGGCGCCATCGGGCCGCTTGGCGTTCGCATCGAGCCCTTCGGCCCGACGTCGCGCGAGGAGGCGTTCGCGCACTTTCAGCGCCAGGTGCGGGGCCTTGTCGCGGGCGGCGTGGACGGTTTCATCCTGGAGACGTTTTCTGACGTGGACGAGATCCACGAGGCGCTGCGAGCGGTGCGGAGCCTGTCCGACCTCCCGGTGATCGCCCAGATGACGATCGGCGACGACGGGTTGACGCACTACGGCACGGGCCCCGAAACGTTCGCCAAACAGCTTACGGAGTGGGGCGCGGACGCGGTAGGAGTGAACTGCTCCGTCGGTCCCGCCGGGGTGCTCGAAGCAGTGGAGAAACTGGTGAAGGCCACCGATCGCCCGATCTCCGCTGTCCCGAACGCCGGCCTCCCCAAGGACGTTGGCGACCGGAAGATCTACCTGGCGTCCCCCGAATACATGGCGAGCTACGCCCGCCGCATGATCGAGGCGGGCGCGCGGCTGGTGGGAGGCTGCTGCGGCACCACACCGGAGCACATCAAGAAGATCCGCGACTACGTCGCGAGCGTCGTGCCGCGCCATCAGCCCGC
>DASQAM010000173.1:0-3269 GCA_035635735.1 Gemmatimonadales bacterium
AGCGCTGTTCGAGGCGGGGATCGATCCGTCGAAGCCCACGAACAAGCTGTCCCTCGATGAGTTCGCCCGCCTGCATGCCGCAGTGACCGGCGTGCTCGGGCGGGCCGTGCAATCGTCGGGGACGACGGTGCGTGACTACCGCACCGGAACGGGCGAGGAGGGCCGATTCCAGTTCGAGCTGAAGGTGTACGGCCGCGGCGGCGAGCCGTGCGTGACGTGCGGAACGAAGCTCGTCACGACGCACACGATCGACCTCCGCGCGACGACGTTCTGCTCGAAGTGCCAGCGGTAGCCGCCGACCGAGGCTGGACCGCGAACCTGATGATTCGGTATTAGAATATCCCACCCGCCGGGTCTGCCCGCCCCTGAGCGATGAAGCAAGGCGACGCCAGAGCCGTATGTAGGACGGGAATGTCGTAGTCGCGGGGACCAGATCGTCGTAGGGGTATGAGGGGCCGAAACAGTTCACCGATTCCTGACAGCCGGGGCCCTTTTCCCGGCACCACCATTTTCGGCTAATTTTCGGGTCATATGAAACTCTCCGAAACGTCCATTCGACGGCCGGTACTGGCCAGTATGATCTCGGCCGCATTGGTGTTGTTCGGCATCATCGGGTACACCCGGCTGTCGGTACGCGAGCTCCCCGACATCGATCCGCCGATTATCTCGGTGTCCACCACGCTGCCCGGCGCGCACGCGCAGGTCGTGGAAACCGCAGTGACCGACGTTCTCGAAGAGGAGCTCTCCACGATCCAGGGACTGCGCACGCTCTCGAGCTCCTCGTCGGAAGAGAACAGCCAGATCATCCTGGAGTTCAACCTCGATCGGCCCGTCGACGTCGCCGCGCAGGACGTGCGCGACAAGGTGTCGCGGGTGCGCGGGCGACTGCCGGTCGACGTGCTCGAGCCGGTGATCGCCAAGCAACAGGCCGACGCGCAACCCTTCTTCTGGCTGGCCCTGAGCAGCCCGAACTACGACCTGATGCAGCTCTCCGATGTCGCCGACCGCCTTGTCAAAGCGCGCCTGCAGAGTCTGGCGGGCGTCGGCAGCGCCGCGGTGTTCGGCGAGCGGCGCTTTGCGATGCGCGCGTGGGTACAACCCGACGAGCTGTCGGCACGAGGCCTCACCGTGCAAGACGTGGAAAGCGCGATCATCGCGCGCAACGTCGAGATTCCCGCCGGCCGCATCGAGTCGACGCGGCGGGAGTTCTCGGTCCGGTCGCTGGGCGAGCTGAAGACGCCGCGGGAATTCGGGGAGATGGTCGTGACGAGTCAGGGCGGGCAGGTCGTGAAGCTCAAGGATGTCGCACACGTCGAGCTTGGGCCCGAGGACACTCGCTCGATATTTCGCTACAATGGGATTCCTGCGGTCGCCATCGGTGTGGTCCGGCAGTCGAAGGCGAACCTGATCGACGTGGCGCAACGCATCCGCGAGGCGATCCCCGGCATTCAGCAGACGCTGCCTCCGGGCGTCAAGCTCGAAACCGCGTTCGATGGGTCCGTGTTCGTCACGCACTCGATCAACGATGCACGTCTGACGCTCCTGATCGCGGCGATCCTGGTCGTGCTGATCATATTCGTGTTCTTGCGGAACTTGCGAGCGACCGTGATCCCCGGCCTCGCGATTCCGGCGTCGATCGTGGCGACGTTCGCCATCATGTATTTCCTCGGCTTCTCGATCAACAACTTCACGCTGCTCGCGCTCACGATCGCCATCGGCATCGTGGTGGACGACGCCATCATCGTGCTCGAGAATGCGTACCGGCACCAGGAGGAGCTGCACGAGGCGCCGGAGCAGGCCGCGGTCAACGGCACCAACGAGATCGGCTTTGCCGTGATCGCGACGACGATCGCGTTGGTGGCCGTGTTCACGCCGCTCGGGTTCCTGCGCGGCTCGACCGGACGCCTGTTGAGCGAGTTCGGGATCGCGGTCGCCGGCGCCGTGGTGATTTCGGGATTCGTCGCCCTGACGTTGACGCCGATGCTCTGCGCCAAAGTGCTGCGGGTGCCCCACGAGCATGGGGCGATCTTCAAGGTATTGGAGCGAGGCTTCAACGCCATCGCCGAGCGCTACGCGACGCTGCTGCAGACCGCGCTGCGGCATCGGGGCGTGGTGGTGGTCGGGACGGTCGTGACCGTGGCCATGGCGTTCGTGTTGTACAAGAACCTCAAGCAGGAGCTCATCCCGGACGACGACCGTGGGTTCTTTCTGGTCGTGGCATTCGGGCCCGAGGGCTCATCGCTCGAGTACACGGACGGCTACGTGCGCCAGGTCGAGCAGATCATCGGCAAGACCCCGGGTGTCCAAGGCTACTTCACGATCGTCGGCGGATTCGCCGGGGGCGTCAACCGGGCGTTTGTCGGCGTCATCCTCAAGGATTGGAGCGAACGCAAGAACAGCGTCCAGCAACTCGTTGGGATGCTGTTCCCCCAGCTCTTCGGGATCGCCGGCCTCCAGGCGTTCCCGTACAGCCCTGGAGCGCTCGGGTTCAGCCAGCCGGTGCAGTTCGTGGTGCAGCATCCGGATTTCGCGCGGCTCGGCCAGGCCATGGACACACTCGTGCCGCAGGCCCGCGCCATCAAGGGTCTGACGAACATCGACACCGACCTGCGCGTCAACAAGCCGGAGTTGCGCGTCACCTTCGACCGGGACCGCGCGGAGGACCTCGGCGTGCCCGTGCGCGACGTCGCCGCCGCGCTCCAGACGTTCCTCGGCGGTCGCCGGGTCAGCACGTTCACCCGGAACGACAAGCTGTACTATGTGATGGTGCAGCTCGATCCCGGTCACCGGTCCACGCCGAGCGACATGTCGGGGATCTACCTGCGGGGACGTGGCGACCAGCTGGTGCAACTCGCCGCCCTGGCGAAAGTCGAGGAGGGCGTGGGGCCGAGGCAGATCAACCACTTCAACCGCGTGCCGTCGTTCACGTTGTCGGCTTCCCTGAACCCCGGGTTCGCCCAAGGTGAGGCGCTCGATTCGCTCGATCGCTTGGCCCGGCGGGTGCTGCCCCCGGGAAGCACGACGGCGCTGGCGGGCGACTCCCGCGAATTCAGGGAGAGCGGTGGCGCGCTCTATTTCGCCTTCGGCGTGGCGTTGTTGGTCGTGTTCATGGTCCTCGCCGCGCAGTTCGAGTCGCTGGTGCACCCGTTCACCGTCTTGCTCGCCGTGCCGCTCGCGGTGACCGGCGCGCTCGCGACGCTGCTCGTGGCCGCCCTGCTGCATCGCCCGGGAGGGACGATCAACCTGTACAGCGAGATCGGCATGGTCCT
>DASQAM010000174.1:0-6723 GCA_035635735.1 Gemmatimonadales bacterium
AAAGCTAGACGGTCCCGGCAAGCGAGGGTAGCCCGCGTTAGATTCGCCTCCGATGACCCAAGCCGATCTCACCCGCGAGCGCCTCGTGCGAGCGGCGCTCGAGCTGTTCACCGCGCAGGGCTATCACGAGACCACCACGCCACAGATCGCGAAGAAGGCCGGCGTGGCGGAGGGCACGATCTACCGCCACTTCACCAGCAAGCAGCACTGCTTCAACGAGCTGTACCGCGCGGCGGCGCGCTGGGCGGGGCAGCTGGTCAAGGACGCCGACGCGCTCAAGGTGGGACCGCGCGAGAAGCTCGCCGAGCTCGCCCGCGGGCTCGTGACGGGGGCGGCGCACGAGGCGGCCAGCGCCCGGCTGTTCTTCATCCAGCGGCACGAGGACTTGCTGGACGAAGAGAGCCGCAAGACCGCGCGTGACTTCCGCCTGGGGCTCGAGAGCCTGATGGCCCAGGGCAAAGCCGACGGCTCCGTGAAGGCCGGCGCCGCCGAGGTGTGGGCCGGCGTATGGCTCGGCGTGGTGACACTCGTGATCGACCGGGTGTCGGCCAAGGAGTGGCCGGAGACGCACGCCGGCGTGAAGCTGGCGCTGGACGGAGCTTGGGATGCGATCGCCGCAGTCCGCACGTGATTCACCCGCGTCGCAATTCAAACAGCTCGATCTCGGGCGGCGCGAACACCCGGATCGGCACACCCACGACGCCGATCCCGCGGCTCACGTACAGCTGGCTGTTCCCGCGCTGAAAGTGTCCCATCACGTACTTGGTGATCAGGCTTCCCGCCGACCAGCCGATCACCGGCAGATAGAACTGGCCACCGTGGATGTGTCCCGCCAACGTAAGGGGTATGCCGCGCGGGACGGCCGCGTCCCAGGCGCCGGGGCGGTGGGCGAGCAGCACCCGGAAGGCTCGGGACGCGGGCGGCGCGGCGGCCAGAGCGGCATCGACGTCCGCCGCCTGGGGATCGTCCGGCCGCCAGTTGTGCGGGTCGTCGATGCCGAGCAGCGCGAGCGCCGCACCGTTGCGCTCGATGACGTGACAACCGTTCTGCACGAATACCTGGCCGGCATCCCGGCAACCGCGAATGACGTCGCTCTCCCCGGTGTAACGGTCGTGGTTGCCGAGCACCGTTACGACGCCGAGCGGCGCCGACAGCTCGCGGAACGCGCGCACGTAGGGCGGGATGTAGTCGCGGGAGATATCGATCATGTCGCCCGTCTGCACGATCAGATCGGGCCGCAGCGCGTTCACCCGCGCCACGATCTCCTGCATCGCGTCCTCGCCGAGGTGTATCCCGGCGTGCAGGTCCGAGAGGTGCAGCAGCTTGAGCCCATCGAGCCCGGGTGGGAGATCCGGAAAACCAAGCGTGCGACGGGTGACCTGGGGGAGCCGGTAGGCGCTCCAAATGCCGTACGTCGACAGGGCGACGCCTGCACCGGCGTAAGCGTACGTCGCGCGCGCAAGGAACCGGCGGCGGGAGAGAACGCGTGCGCTGTCCGCGGTGCGCCGTTGCTCCCCGAGCGCGGCGGCGTGGTGGTCGGCCTCAGCGGCAACCGCGTACCGCGTACCGCGGAGCTTCAGCGCGAGCCACCACACCCCTTTCCCGAACAGGTACACCGTCACCAGCGCGCAATAAATCCACCCCAGCAGCTGCCACGCGATCCACGGGCCCGTGAGGGGGATCCGGCCCACGCCCCACATGCTGCCGCCGAACAACACGCGCTCCCCAACCACGAGCCACGGGAGGTTGAAGGCGATGAAGACTGCGGCCAGCGTGATCCGCACCAGGCGCGCCTGGCGGGGACTGTTCGGGTCGGGAAGGCGCTCGCGCAGGTACAGGTAGATCAGCACCTGCGGTGCCATGAAGAGAAGGAGATAGATTAGGCGCGTGAACACTCCGTCGCGGCTCCTCACATGTCTGGTCGTGGCGGCACTCGCGCCCCCGGGCGGGGCCGTTGCCGCGCAACAGCTCACTGGCGCCGAACGGGCGGCAGCGGTCGCCTCGGTGTGGGCCGAGGCGCGTTACAACTTCGCCTACTGGGACCGCGTGCGGGCCGATTGGGACTCGGCGCTCGTGGCGAACCTGAAGCTCGCGGCCGGACCGCAATCGGACCTGCTCTTTTACCGCCGGTTGCGGCGCCTCGTCGCCGTGCTGGGCGACGGGAGGGCCGCCGTCATCGCGCCCCCGACGCTACGCTCTCGCATCGCGCGCCCGCCGCTGCTCGTGTCCAGCGTCGAGCGTCGGCCCTTCATCCTGGACTACGCGGAGAATGACGAGATGCGCGTGGCACGTCCGCCGCGACTCGCCGAGATCCTTGCCGTCCAGGGCGTTCCCACGGAGCAGTGGATCCGTGACTCCGTGCTGCCGGAGATCTCGGCTGCCACCCCCGCCGACCGCTGGCAGCGCGCCGTCGCCTGGATGCTCCAGGGCGACAAGGGCACGTCCGTCCATCTCCTCGTCCGGGTCCCGGACGCCGAGCCGCGCGGCCTCAGCGTGACCCGCAGCCTGTCGCTCAACGACCGCTGGCCGCTCGACCCGCCGGCGTTCGCCACGGAGTCCTTACCGGACGGCATGACGCTGGTGCGAATCGCCTCGCTGGAGGACGAAGAGGTGGTGCGCCAGTTCGACCGCGCGTTTCCCGACTTCACCCGGGTGCAGGGGCTGGTGTTGGACCTGCGCCGCGCCGCCGACGGCAAGACCGAATACGCCTACCAGATTCTCGCCCGCCTCACCGATCGCCCCTTCCCGGCCGTGCGCTGGAGAACGCCGCAGTATCGGGCGGCGTTCCGCGCATGGAACCTGGGCGACTCCGCTTCCACATGGTACGCGCCGGAGACGGGAACGGTTGCGCCCCGCACGGACCGTCCACACTACGGAGGGCCGATCGCGGTGCTGGCGTCGAGCGCCACCGCCGGTGCGGCGGAAGATTTGCTGGCCGCGTTCCGCGCCGCGAACCGCGGCGCCATCATCGGCGAGCCGACCGGTGGGAGCCCGGGAGACGTTGCGACGTTCGCACTGCCGAAGAGCTGGGGCGTCCAATTCTCGGTCACCCGCCACGAGGCGCCCGACGGCACAGGCTTCGCCGGTGTCGGCGTGAAGCCTCACCTGGTCGTGATACGGACGGTGAACGATCTGCTCGCGGGAAACGAGCCGGCCCTGGAGAAGGCGTGGCAATACCTCAAGGGCGGCCTGCCACTGCCGCCGCCCTAGCGTTCCAGATTCTCCCTGAAGAACCCGACGATCGCCCTCCAGGCGCTGTCGGCGACTTCCGGCTTTTCACGGGACCGCAGGAAGCCATGGCCGACGCCGGGATACACGGTATGACGGAAGCTCTTGTGGTACGTCCGGATCGCCGCATCGACGTCGGCCAGGCCGGCGTTGATGCGCGCGTCGTTCTCGGCGTACACGCCCAGCCCCTTCGCACGGATGCGCGCGATGGACGTGGGCTCGGGGCTCGGCCCGTAGCAGACGACGAAGGCGCCGAGCGACGGGTTGTTCGTCGCATACCGGAAGCTCTGCCCGCCGCCCCAGCAGAAGCCGATGACGCCCACGCGGTCGGGCCGGGCCGCCTTGATCCGTTTGACGTAGGCCACCGTCGCGTCGAGATCCTTCGTGACCGTGTCGGGGTCGAGCCCCGCGATGAGCTTGCGGGCGTCGTCGGTGGACGGCGGCGTGCCGCCGCGGCGCGACAGTAGATCGGGAGCGATCGCCACGAAGCCGTCTTTGGCGAGCTGCTCCGTGGTCTGACGGACGAAGTCCGACATCCCGAAGATCTCATGGATCACCACGACGGCCGGCGCCGGATCCTTGCGCTCGGGATAGGCGAGGTAGGCGGTGATCGTATCCCGACCGCTCGGGAACTTGACGTACTCGGAGTGAATGTCGGCGCGGTGGAGGGCGGTCGAGGGCGGTGGAGGGCGGTGGAGGTTGGGCAAAGCGAACAGCACTCCCGCCAGCACCGCAACGCCACCGCCTACCTGCACCGCCTTCCACCGCCTTGCACCGCTCTCCACCGCCCTAGTGCCCATAGCTCACCCTCCAGATCCGATTGCCGGCGTCGTCGCTCACTACCACCGGCCGTCCTTGAGAACGTTCAGATGCTCGGGCGGGACGTTGTCGCCCAGGTTGTCGCGATCGTTGTTGTTGCCCAAAGCTCGCCGGTGGTCGGGTGAAACGCGAGACCCACCGAGTTGCGGCGCAGGCGAGGACCACCGAAGCAAGCAAGGGGAGTCTCTTCATTCGGTCTAGGGGTGAGGCTTCGCGTACACACCCTCGAGCGCACTCTCGCCAGCCGGCATCTTCTCGCGGCTCTGCACGGCTGCCTCCGCGGCGCCGTCGACTTCGGTCGTTACCGCCGCTTCGATCTCCGCGAGCTGCTTCACCGTGATACCATCCGGCTTCAAGTATTCCTCGTACATCCCGATCGGATCCCGCTTGCCCCAATGCTCGAACACGGCCGCGGGGAGCGTGTCGCGTGCTTCACGCTCGTCGTGGGTCGCGTGCCCGCCCATCCGGAACGTTTCCGCGACGAGCAGGACCGGTCCCTCACCCCGGCGGCAGCGCTCGGCCGCGAGCCTCGTCGCCGCATAGGCGTCCAGCACGTTGTTGCCGTCGAACGCCGCGCCGGCGATGCCGTAGCTCCCCGCCCAGTCGTCGAAGCGACCGGGCAGGTGGTGCTGGTCGAGCCGGGTGCCGAGGGCCACCTGGTTGTTCTGGATGATGAAGATGGCCGGAAGCTTCTGGACCGCGGCGAAATTCGTGCCTTCGTGCGCCGCCGCCGTCTTGGTGGAGCCGTCGCCCACCCAGGTGAGGGCGACGCGCGGCTCCTGCTTCATTTTGAACGTCAGAGCGATCCCGGTGACGACCGGAACCATGTCGCCCACGTGCGAGATGGGCTGCAGCACGCCCTGCGCCCAGGCGCCGACATGCAGGTCGCGTCCGCGCGCCGGCGAGTCCTCGCTGCCGAGATAGGCGCGCAGCATGTCCCTGACGGGCAGCCCCAGCTCGCAGCAGGCCGCGGCGTTCCGGATCATGGGTGCGACCACGTCCGTCCCCCGCTCGAGCGCGTGTACGGGTCCGACGGTGGTCGCCTCCTCACCGGTCCCGAGCCATGCCTTGGAAATGACACCCGTGCGCACCCACCGCTTGAGCTGGATGTCGTGCAGCCGCGCGCGCAGCAGTCCGGCGTACAGGGCGAGCTTGGTCGTCACCGGGAGGCGAGCCACGACGGCGGCGCGCTCGGGATTTCGCTCGATTGTCTCGCGGAAGCCGCGCACCAGGGCGGGATCCGGCTTCCACTCGACGTACTCGGGCGGATCGAAGGCCGGGAAGCGCCTTATTTCAGCTTCTCCTTGATCTTCGACAGGAAGCCGCTGGAGTGCGATGCCGTGAGCGCCGCGGCGAGCTCGAGCGCGGTGTTGTAGCGGGCGTCGGCGTTCGCGTCCATGGCGCGGGCCAGCGCGCTTTCCAGGCCCTCGGGCAGATCGGGACGGAGCTGGCGCAGCTTCTGCGGCTGACCGCGCAGCCGGGCGATCATCATCTCCTGAGCGTTCCGTCCCTGGAACGGCAGCTTGCCCGTGAACATTTCGAAGGCGACGATCCCGAGGGCGTAAAGGTCGGAGCGGGCGTCGAGCGGCTTGCCGCGAATCTGCTCGGGGCTCATGAATTCCGGCGTCCCGAGGATGATGCCGGTCGCGGTGAGCTTCGCGATGGCCGGATCGGCGCGGCGCTCCTTGGCGAGGCCGAAGTCCATGACCACGGCCCGCTCATGGCCGTTGTCCTCGGGTACCAGCATAATGTTCTCCGGCTTCAGGTCACGGTGCACGATCTGCACCTCGTGCGCGTGATGCAGGCCGGCGCACACCTGTCGCAGCACCTCGATCCCGATCGCGAGATTCATCGGCCCACCCTTCACCTCGCGGTCCGAGAGCAGCTCGCCCTTCAGGAACGGCATGACCAGGTAGATCAGCCCGTCCTCGGACTCTCCCAGGCGCAGGATGCGGCACACATTGGGATGGTCGAGTCGCATGGCGAGCCCGGCCTCGCGCCGCAGCCGCTCTACCGAGCTCTGGTCGGTGGCGAGCTTGGGCGAGAGCACCTTGATCGCCACGTCGTGCCTGGTCGACACCTCGCGCGCGAGGTAGACGTACGACATGCCCCCTTCGCCCAGTTTCTTTTGGACCTCGTAGCGCGAGTCGAGCACCTCTCCCAAGAGGGAGGAGGCGCGGTCGAGACCCGGCTTCGCTTGCGGGGGCGTGCGAACGGCGGTGCCGCCGGCGGAGGGAGACCCGGAGGGGGGCCGAGGTGTCGCGGGCTTCGCCTGCACCTCCACCAGCATGTTGCCGTCGCGGGGGCAGAATCGGGCGCTGTCGGCATACACGGTCCCGCATTTGGGACAGCGGCGTTCGCTCATTGACGCACCAAGTTGCGCCCTTCGTTCTTCGCGCGATAGAGGGCTTGGTCCGCGAGGGCCACGAAACTGTCGGCGCTGGTGACGCGGTCGTCGGGGAAGGACGCCAACCCGATCGAGATCGTCAGGTTGAGCGGATCCTCGCCCGGGTCGGCGAAGTCGTGGTGCATCACGCGCCGCCGCAGCCGCTCGGCGAAGATGGCGGAGCCGTGGAGCGCCGTCTCCGGCATGACCACGACGAACTCCTCCCCTCCGTAGCGGGCCACCAGGTCCACCGATCGCGCCTCCCGGCGCAGGATCTCGCCCACCTGGCG
>DASQAM010000175.1:0-3258 GCA_035635735.1 Gemmatimonadales bacterium
CCGTTCGTCGGCCTGCTGGGTGTCCGGCCCAAGAAGTATCCGCCCGCGCTCATCACACTCGCCCTCGTGAGCCTGGCGGGCATCTGGCTCGAACGCTATCTCGAGATCGTTCCCTCGATCAACGGCGGCGCCGGGCCCGCCATCGGCGTGCCCGAGATCGGCGTGACGCTCCTGTTCGGTGGCCTGTTCCTGCTGTCCTTCGGCTGGTTCGGAGGCCGGTATCCCATGCTCTCGCCCAGGCTCGCGGCCGACACGCTAGAGCGCGAGCGCCACTAGGTCCCGTCAGGGGTAGTAAGAACGTTCATCGTCGGTTGCCGTCCCACGCACCACCCCGGAGGCTCCATGCGGCCCAGCGTAATCACCCTGGCACTAGGGACAGCGGGAGTCGTGCTGCTGGCAGCATGCGGTGGGTCGACGTCGCCGTACGGCGGCGGGGGCGGCGGGGGTGGGGGTGGGGGACACAGCACCACCATCACGGTGGGGAACAACCTCTTCACCCCGACACCGGACACGGTGCCCGCGGGCCAGGTCACATTCAGCTGGTCCACGCCTTCCAATGGACACACCGTGACGTGGGACAGCGGCCCGGGCACGTTGCCGACGGGCACGGGCACGATGTCTTCCGGGACGTACGTTCCCACACTTCAAGTCGGGACCTATCAATACCACTGCGCCATCCACGGCGGGCCTGGCACAGGGATGCACGGGACCATCGTCGTACAGTGACAGCCGCCGTTGGCGGGGCCTACGGCCGCAGTGGCCGCAGCAGGCGGCGTAGGGCGGTGAGAGAATCCTGGGAGACCGGCCCCCGGACCTTCAAGAAGAGACCAGGGCTCGGCCGATCGGCTGCCTTCGCGGACGCGAGGGGGAGTGCGGCCCGGCTCCGGTAGGCGGCGAGCGAATCGGTAGCTCGCTCGCCGGCCTCTGGCGCCCGCTCGGGCGCGCGCATGCTGTCGGCCTGCGCCGTTGGCTTTCCCGCTCCCGTGACCACGACCTCAGCGAGGGCAAACGACGCGGATCGAGCGTTGATCACCTGGATCATGGTGCTCGAGTCCAGCGCCTGCTCGATGATCACCACCCCGGAGTAGCCAATGTGTCGACCCCCGTAGATTGCTTCGATCGGGACACCGGGAACCACGAGGGGGTCCGCGCCAAGCACGCGACGCGCGCTGTCGATGCTGATGGCGGATCCCGTCTGCCACAGGTCGCGGGCGTCCTCCAGCCTCTTCCGCTCAGAGACTCTCGCCGCTGACTCCGCACCCGTTTCGACATAGGCCCGTGCAGTAGCGCTGTCCGCCCGCGGCACGACCGCGTCGGCGACGCGCTGCGCGATGGGCGCTGGGGCGGGCGTCGCCGGCTGAGGCGCGGGCGACGTGCGGGCCGCGCCGCGCACCCTAGCATGAGATTCGCGCCGTGCGAGTTCTGAGCTGACCGGGGCTTCTCCGAGGCGGGGTGCCGCGCGTTCGGCATCGGAGGCCATCTGCGGCTGTAGGACTCGTTCGCGTCCCGAGCCGAGGTAGCTCCCGATCCCGAGCGCCAGCGCGACCGTCGCCGCCCACGCGAGCGGTAACCGCACCTGCCACCACAGCCGTTTGAGAGGCTTTACGTCCCCGGTTCGAAACGGCGGGAGCTCGCGTTCCGGTGGTGCAGCCAGTGCCAGCAACTCCCCCGCGCGGGTGATCAGGGCGCGCTCTTCCTCGACCCGCGCGCGGCAGGCGGGACACTGGGCGAGATGCCCGTCGACGCCCTGGGCTTCCGCTGGCGCGAGCTCGCCGTCGAGATAGGCGTGCAGTGTTCCGTCATCCACGTGCGACATGCTCACCCGCCTTTCCCGCCTCGTAGACTTGCACCAACCGGCGGCGCGCCCGCGACAGCGTCGTGCCGATCGCCCCGCGCGCCAATCCCGTCTGCGCGGCGATCTCTTCGTACGATAATCCCGAATCCCATAGCAGCAGTACCTCGCGGTCGCGCGGCGAGAGCTCATCGAGCGCGGCCCGGACGCGCGCCCGATCGCCTTCGACCTCCAACGCCTCGTCGGTGGCGGACGTGCTCTCCTGCGGCTCGGCCGTGAGCAACGTGAGATGCCGTCGCTCCCGGGCCGCGCGTCGCGCGTCGTCCCGCGCCATGTTCGCCGCCACGATGAACAGCCACCCCCTCGCGCTTTCGGGTTTGTGTACCAGGGCCCGAGCAAAGGCCTCCTGCGCCAGGTCCTCCGCGCGCTCGGCGTCCCATACCTTGCGGTATAGGAACCGCACGAGCGCGCGGTAGGTGGTGCGGTAGACCTCGGCGATATCCTCGGGCATCGAGATCAGCGTGTCATCCGTGAAACTCTCGCACGAGCCGCTCCAGCTCACCGTCGGTCCAGGTCGTCTTGCCGCTGGCCCCAATCTTGATGCTCACGCGGCGTCCGGCCACCAGGACGGCGGGCTCGAGCGTGGCGGCCTGCATCAGCTCGGGCAGCGCTCGGAGCAGCGTGAAGTAGGCGTCGCTGAAGGCCGCGACGTTCACCACGCGCAGCGAGTCGCCGTGCGCGATGTCGGTCCAGGTGCTGTCGCGCCACACGAAGACCCGACCGGCGGCCCGCCGCGTCTTGTTCTCCGTGGCTGCGCGACCCCGGCTCAGGGAATCCGCCGCGCTTCCAGTGACCACCACCTCGCTAAGCAGGAGCGAGCCGGTGAGCGCCTTCTCCTTGCGGGAACGCTGCACGGCGTCGGCACCGGCTTGGTCTTGCGGCGCGGGAGCTTGCAGCGGCATCGGCCGCGCCACGACGCTCGGCTCCTGCACGAGATACGACGTGTATTCCGTCAGAATACCGTACCGCAAGGCGAGCCGCTTGAGCTCGCTCACCGTCTCGGGGTTCGGCCCGTGGAGGCGGATGTCGCTCGAAAGCGCGCCCGCCTTGCGCGCGGCCCACAGCTGCTGCACGTAGTCCGCGCCGGGTTGCTCACTCCCGAACCGCGCACCCGTCGAGAAGCGCTCCTCCCGACCGTTTCTTCGTCCCGTCACCGTCACGAACCGCTCCCCGCTCCCTGCTCCCCGATACCGCCCGAACACAACCAGCTCGTCTCCCCCGAACAGATCCGGCAGACTGTGCGGCTGCAGGTCGTACAGCTCAACCCCGTCCGCGCGCAGTGCCAGGTCGGTGAGGACGGGTGACGCAATCTTGGACGCGAGCGACGCCACGGTCTGCTCGATATCGCCGCCGGGCCGGATATACTCGGTGACGCCTCGGGCGCGCTCGGTCAGACGGTCGAGCAG
>DASQAM010000176.1:0-6548 GCA_035635735.1 Gemmatimonadales bacterium
CTTCACGGTCGAGCAGCTCCACTACGCGCCCAGCGTCGCGCCGCTCGAGCAGGCGCTGCGCGGCGTGCCCGGCGTGATCCGCGCCGCCGCAAATCAGGCGACGGAGACCGTGACCGTGGACTACATCCCCGGCGCCACGACTGCGGACGCTCTCGAGCGGGCCGTCGAACGGGCGGGGTTGCGCGTCGCCGCGCCGATTGCCGCCGAGGACCCGCTCGAGCGGGAACGCCTGGCGCGGGAGCGCGAGGTCCGAGCACTCACGTGGAGGTTCGCCCTCGCGGCGGCCGTGACGGCCGTGAGCGTGCTCGGCTCGATGCTCCTGATGGCGCGCGATGCCGATGCCACGCTGAAGCAGATCGATCTGCTCGGCCGGCTGCTGATGCCGCTCGCCGTGCGACTCCAGGAAGGGCTCGCCGGGCGGGGCGCGCTCGATGCGCAGTGGATCAAAGTCGGACTCGCCGTCCTCACGTTACCGGTGGTGGTCTGGTCGGGCGGGCAGTTCTATCGGGGCGCCTGGAGCGGGTTCAAGCACCGCACCGCCGACATGAACACGCTCATCGCCGTGGGCACGGGCGCCGCCTACCTGTATTCGCTCGTCGCCACGTTCGCCCCGAGGGCCCTGGCCGACGCGGGGCGTCCCGCCGATGTCTACTACGAGGCGGTGTCGGCCATCATCGCGCTGATCCTCCTCGGGCGGCTGCTGGAGGCGCGTGCCAAGGGCCGGACTTCGGAAGCGATTCGGCGTCTAGCCGGTCTCCGCCCGCGCGCGGCGCACGTGGTGCGTGAGGGCAAGGAGACCGACATCGCGGTGGAGGCGGTCGTGCCCGGGGATCTCGTGATCGTGAAGCCCGGCGAAACGATCCCCGTGGACGGCATCGTCACCGAAGGCGCCTCCGCGGTGAATGAATCGATGCTGACCGGAGAGGCGATGCCGGTAGCCAAGAAGATCGGCGACGAGGTGATCGGCGCGACCCTCATTACCACCGGCAGCGTGACGTTCCGCGCCACGCGGGTCGGAAAGGACACCGCGCTCGGTCAGATCGTCCAGCTGGTCGAGGACGCGCAGGCCACCAAGGCGCCGATCCAGAAGCTCGCCGATCGGGTGGCCGGTGTGTTCGTGCCGATCGTCATCGCGCTGGCGATCGCGGCGTTCGTGATCTGGTACGACCTGGGGCCGGCGCCGACCCTCGTGTTCGCGACCGTCGCGCTCGTGACCGTGCTCATCATCGCCTGCCCCTGCGCGCTCGGACTCGCCACGCCCACCGCGATCCTGGTGGGAACGGGCAAGGCCGCCGAGTACGGCATCTTGATCCGGAGCGGCGAGGCGCTCGATCGACTGGCCGTGGTGCGCATGGTGCTGCTCGACAAGACCGGTACTATCACCGAAGGCCGGCCGACCGTCACGCACATCGTCACCGCCAAGCGGCCGGACGGCACGCCGCTGTCGCCGGGGGAAGTGCTCAAGTGGGCCGCCTCGGTGGAGCAACGCTCGGAGCACCCGCTGGCGCTCGCCGTGGTCAACGCGGCGAAAGATCGGCAGGTCGAGGTCCTGCCGGTCGAGAAGTTCGCCGTCATGGAAGGGCGGGGAGTGCGTGGCACCGTGGACCGCCGCATCATCGAGGTCATCTCCTTGCGCCACGCCCGCGAGCGCAGTCTCGAGCTCGGGACGCTCGGCCCGGATGCCGACCGCCTCGCGGCCCAGGGACGGACACCGGTGATGGTGGTGGTGAACAACACGGTCCACGCGGTGATCGCGATCTCCGACCCGATCAAGCCGACGGCGCCCCAGGCCGTCGCCTCTCTGAAGCGCCTGGGGCTCGCGGTGATGATGCTGTCGGGGGACTCGAAGCGGGCGGCGCAGGCGGTGGCGCAAGAGGTCGGCATCGACGAGATCCTGGCCGAAGTGCTGCCGTCGCAGAAGGCCGACATCGTCAAGAAGCTGCAGCGGCAGGGCACGCACGTGGCGATGGTGGGGGACGGAATCAACGATGCGCCGGCCCTCGCGCAGGCCGACGTGGGGATCGCGATCGGAACGGGCACCGACATCGCGATGGCGGCATCCGACGTGACGCTGATTCGCGGCGATTTGCGTGGCGTGGTGACCGCGATTCAGCTGTCGCGGCGGACTATGGGGACGATCAAGCTCAATCTTTTCTGGGCGTTCGTCTACAACGTGATCGGCATCCCCGTCGCCGCCGGGGCGTTGTACCCGTGGCTCCACGTGCTGCTCTCGCCGGTGTTCGCGAGTGCGGCGATGGCGTGGTCGAGCCTGAGTGTGGTGTTGAACAGCCTGACGCTGCGGCGCTTCAAGCCCGCATGGGAGGGGAACCGGTGAAGTATTTCCATCGAACCACGCTGAGCCCCGACGAGGTGCTGGCGCAGGCGAAAGCGTTCTTCGGCGCGCGCCTGGCGCCGGCGGACGAGGGAGCGCGGCGGCGCACGTACGCGGGCGCGCTCGGCAAGGTGACCATCGCCGCCCGCGCCGAGGGTGGGCACTACACGCTGGTGGAGGTCAGCACCGATCAGCTCGGTGAGTCGGAGCTCGACCGCCTCGCCAAGCGCTTCCTGGCGGAGGTGCACAAACAGGTGGAGCCGGGCCACGAGCTCCGGGGGGCGTACTAGCCCGCTACCTTCGCGCCGTACCCCGCCTTCGCGATCGCCGCGATGAGCTGGTCCGTGGTCGCGGCGTCGTCATTGAAATCCACTTCCGCTTCGCCGCTCGAGAGGTCGACGACCGCGGAGTACACGCCGCCCGCGCCCATCAGCGCTTTCTCGACTTTCATCTGGCAGTGTGGGCACGTCATTCCCGTCACGCGCAGCTTCAACGTTGCCATACGGCCTCCTCGCACCGGAGCTTGATTTGCCCGCCCCGTCCAGCCAAGTTTCACGCCCACTACAATTTACGTCATGCCATCGCGCGCCGCACCGATCACGCAGTCGCCGCCTATACCGGCGGGCCTCACCCGCGACCAGCTGCTCGAAATCTATCGCTACTTGCGGCTCACCCGGACCCTGGAGGAACGGCTCACCGCCCTCTACCGCCAGAGCAAGGTGATCGGCGGCCTCTTCCGATCCCTCGGTCAGGAGGGGGAGTCGGTCGGGTCGGCCTACGCCCTGGCCCGAGGGCCCAACCCGGACATCCTGTCGCCGCTGATCCGTAACCTCGGCTCCATGCTCGTTATGGGTGCCGAGCCGATTGCGATCCTGCGGCAGTACATGGCCAAGGCGGAGAGCCCCACGCATGGGCGCGAGCTGAACGTCCATTTCAACGATCTCGACAAGGGCTACCTCGGCCAGATCTCGCATCTCGGTGACATGGTCCCGGTGATGGCCGGGATCGCGCTGACCTTCAAGCTGCGGGGCGAGCCGCGGGTAGGGCTGGTCTATGTCGGCGACGGCGCCACCTCGACCGGCACCTTCCACGAAGGCCTGAACTTCGCCGCGGTGCAGCAGGTCCCGCTCGTCGTGATCGCGGAGTTCAACCGCTGGGCCTACTCGACGCCCCCGGAAAAGCAGTTCGCGGTGAAGGACCTCGCGGAGAAGGCCAAGGGCTACGGCGTCCCGGCTGTGACGGTGGACGGGAACGACGTGCTCGCGGTGTACGAGGCGACGAAGTTCGCTGTCGAGCGGGCCCGACGGGGTCACGGCGTGCAGTTCATCGAGGTCAAGACGTACCGTCGCAAGGGCCACGCCGAGCACGACGATCAGCACTACGTGCCCAAAGAGGAGCTCGACTGGTGGGCCAAGGAGAACGACCCGGTCGACCGCTATGTGAAGCAGCTGGTGCAGCACGACTGGGCCGAGGAGCGCGAGCTGAAAACGATCGACGACGGCGTGAAGATCGAGATCGACCAGGCGACCGACGCCTGCATCGACGAGCCGCTGCCGCCAGGGGAGTCAGCCCTCGATGCGGTTTATGTCAATCCCGCGGCAACCGACCCGTTGTGGTTTCGGCGGCTGCCGTGAAGAGTCACCAAGCGGCCATGTGGGTCGGATGCTACTCCCTTGTCCCGGGGGCTGTCGTAGGCGGCCAAACCCCCGCCGATACCGTGGCCGTCGAACAGCAACCTGTCCTGCTAAATCAACCTCAGGTTGGCTACCGGCCTTGCCTTCAGGACGCCGGAGTACGCGGGCAGGTCTTGGTGCGACTCATGCTCGACACCACCGGCCGCGTAGAAGACGGGTCCGTTGTTGTTGAGCAGTCGGCGGGCACGTTGCTCGATTCTCTCGCGATCGCGGCCTCACGGGGTTTGGTGTTCCGGCCGGCCCGCGAGAGTGGGTCACCGGTGCGGATGGCGGTCATTCTTCCGTTTGATTTCGGGGCAGGCGGGCCAGCGGTTGCGCCGGCCGATAGTGGCGTCTTTTCCGCCGACTGCGTCGATAGCGAGCCCGTCCTGAAGGCCGTCGATCCGGTGACCTACCCTGAGATGATGCGGAAACGCGGGATCGCCGGCGAGGCACTGGCCGAATTCGTCGTTGACACGAGCGGACGTGCTGAACCCCGCTCCGTCCGGATGCTGTATGCAGCGCATTCCGAGTTTGCGATGGCCGCGCGTGGGCTGGTCGCGACTGCGCGCTTCAGGCCTGCCCGTCTCAGCGGCGAGGTCGTTCCCTGCCGGGTGCGCCTCCCAGTTGTGTTCCAACTCGCGCGGGACGGAGAACGTCCGCCGAAAACTCTAGAACGACGACCCAATGAACTGCGCCCGGTAGTGGTGACAGGATGGTCGAGGACAAGGACAGTATGGTCGAGGTGACCTACCTCGAAGCCCTCCGCCAAGGGTTGTGGGAGGAGATGGAGCGTGACCCGAGCGTTTTCATCTTGGGTGAGGACGTTGGGGCGTATGGCGGCGCGTTCAAGGTGACCGAGGGCTTCGCCAAGCAGTTCGGCGAGGCTCGCGTCATCGACACGCCGATCTCGGAGGCCGCGATCGTCGGGGCGGCCGCTGGAGCGGCCCACATGGGCATGCGCCCGGTGGCGGAGATGCAGTTCATCGATTTCATCTCCTGCGCCTACGACATGCTCACGAACTACGTCGCCACCGCGCGCTACCGCGCCGGCCTCGCCACCCCGATCGTGGTGCGAGGCCCCTGCGGCGGCTACGTGCGGGGGGGGCCGTTCCATTCGCAGAACCCGGAGGCGGCCTTCTTTCACACGCCGGGCCTGAAGATCGTCTATCCTGCCACCGCGCGGGACGCGAAGGGCTTGATCAAGGCGTCCATCCGGGACGACGATCCGGTCATCTACCTCGAGCACAAGTGGCTGTACCGCCGGATCAAAGAGACACTGCCGGAACAGGAAGAGATCCTCACTCCCATCGGCGAGGCGCGCTTGGCTCGCGAGGGGAAGGACCTGTCCATCGTTACCTATGGGGCGACGGTGTGGAAGTCACTCGAGGCGGCCGACCAGCTGGCGAAGGACGACGGTCTCTCGGTCGAAGTCCTCGACCTCCGGACGCTGTTGCCGATGGACGACGCCGCGATCATGCGGACGGTGCAGAAGACCAACAAGGTACTCATCGTGCACGAGGACACGCGCACCGGTGGCCTGGCGGGCGAGATCGCCGCGCGCATCAACGAGCAGGCCTTCGCATGGCTGGACGGCCCCATCATGCGGGTGACGGCGCACGACGTGCCGCTGCCCTATGCGCCGACCTTGGAAGATTTCGTGCTGCCCCAGACGGACGATATCGTGAAGGCCGCAAGATGGCTTGCGGCGTATTGATGGAGACTCTATGGCGCGCGTAGACGTCCTCATGCCCCAGATGGGTGAGTCGATCGCCGAAGGCACCTTGAGCAAGTGGCTCAAGAAGCTGGGCGACGAGGTGAAGCGGGACGAGCCGCTGTTCGAGATCTCGACCGATAAGGTGGACGCCGAGATCCCGGCGCCCAACGCCGGCGTGCTGGTTGAGATCAAGGTGCAGGAAGGTCAGACAGTTCCCGTGCAGACGCTCGTGGCGGTGATCGAAACGGACAAGGCCGCGGCGACGGCGGCACCCGCCGCGGCGGCTTCGCCCGCGGCGCCCCCGGTCGCAGCAGCCCAGCGGGCACCCGCTGCTCCCGGGGGCACCGCGGTCTCGCCGCCGCCCCAGACCCTCCCTTCCCGCCCGCTACCGCCCTCTCCCGCCCCGGCGGTGAGGGGCGGGGACGGGGCTGAGACCGCCGAGGAGCGCCTGCGCCGCAAGTCCACGCCGCTGGTCCGCAAGATCGCTGCGGAGCATCAGGTGGACATCTCGACCATTCCCGGAACCGGCTTCGCGGGTCGCGTCACGAAGCAGGACATTCTCGGGGCTATCGAGCGCGGCGTATCCATGCCGGTTCCGACACCTGCGGGTACCGCTCCCCGCTCCCCGCTCCCTTCTGCGGGCCCCGTGGTGCATCCCGTCGTCGAGCCCTGGCCCGGTGACCGCGTCGAGCCGTTCTCGAAGATCCGCAAGATCACCGCGGATCACATGATCATGTCGCGCCGCACGTCGGCGCACGTGACGAGCTTCTTCGAGATCGACTACAGCCGTGTGGCCGAGCTCCGCCGCAAGCACAAGGCGGCCTAC
>DASQAM010000177.1:0-4688 GCA_035635735.1 Gemmatimonadales bacterium
GACCTTGAGCCGGCGCTTCCCTATCGGCAGGGCGATCGTCACCGCCTGGCCCACCTTGGTGCCGAGCAGTGACTTGCCCAGGGGCGACGCCATCGACACCGGGAGCTCGTCCGCATCGTCGTCGCCCTCGATGAACTCGCCGAGGGTCAGCGCGTACGTCTCCTTCTTTTTCGTGTCGAGGTCCTGGACCGTGACCCGGGACCCGAACCCGACGCTGTCGCGCGGGATGTCGGATTCCCGCACGCCCGAGAGCTTGGAGAGCCGCAGCCGGAGATGGGAGAGCCGTGACGTCACGAATTGCTGGCGCTCGAGTGCCGCCTTGTATTCCGAGTTCTCCCGCAAGTCGCCGTGCGCTCGAGCCCGCTCGATCTCCTTCGGTAAGACGAAGTTGATCTCGTGGTTCAGGCGCTCGACTTCGGCCTGCAGCCTCTGCTTGAGCTCGTCGATCATGGGAACCGAGAAAATAGCGTTGCATGACGCCACGACGCTACGTGGCAAGAGAATCGTAAAGCGTAGCGTCCTAGCGTCGGGTGACGCATCTTTTGTCCAATGTCCCTCAACATCCGCACCTATCACGAGTTGACCGAAGCCGACCGGTCGGGGCTCGCCGACCAGATCGGGGCCCAGCGACGCCGCGTTGCTGACCGGCTGGCCGTGGTACGGCGGGTCGTGGCGGTGCTGAGCGGCAAGGGCGGCGTCGGCAAGAGCTTCGTGACGGCGGGACTCGCGCGGGCACTCGCGCGGTCGGGGCGGACCACCGGCGTCCTCGACGCGGATTTCAACGGGCCCACCGCTCCCCAACTGCTCCACCTCCCCGTCACCAGTTGCACGTTGCACGCTGACGTCATAGAGCCGCTGGTGAGCGCAGAAGGCGTTCGCTGCTTCTCCATGGCATTTCTCCTCGAGGACGGCCGACCGCTGGCGTTCCGGGGACCGGAAACCGAAGGACACGTGTGGCGGGAGACCCTGGAAGCCGCGACGCTGCGCGAGTTCCTGGCCGACGTCGCCTGGGGCGCCCTCGACGAGCTGCTCGTAGATCTCCCGCCCGGCGTCCAGCGCTTCCAGGAGCTGACCGAGCTCGTGCCCGCACCACCTGCCGTGCTCGCCGTGACCATCCCGACCCCTGAGTCCCGGGACGCGGTGCGCCGCGCACTTCGTGCCGCCCACGACGGAAAGGCTACGCTGCTCGGCGTGGTCGAGAACATGGTCGGCGGCTCGTTCGTGGGGAGTGCCGCGGACGAGCTCGCCGCCGAGTTCGGGATCCCGGTGCTGGCGAGAATACCATTCCATCCTGGCGAAGACGTGTGGGAAAACGTCGTCTCGAAGCTCGGGAGCTCGCGGTGAGCAATTCCGCATTCCGCATTCCGCATTCCGCACTATGAAGTTCTTGTGCGTCGAGTGCGATCGGCAGATGCAGTTCGAGGAGCGCCAGCTTCCCGGGGACGGCACCCTCGCCGCGGCGTTCCGCTGCCCGACTTGCGGCCGGGTCGTGGCGCTGCTCACAAACCCCATGGAGACCCAGCTGGTCGCATCCCTGGGCGTGAAAATCGGCGGGACGACGATCGACTCGCAGCCGCTCGAAACGGTGAGGGGGATGGTCACGACGGGACGGGACGACGCCTTCGAAGACGGGAAAGGGGAAACGGGAAAGGGGAAAGGTCCCCTCCCCGCTTGGTCCCAAGAAGCGCAGGAGCGGTTGGCCCGGGTCCCCGGCTTCGTGCGCGGCATGGTCAAGCGAATCTACCTCGACTACGCCAAGGACCGGGGCATCGCCGAGATCACTCCGGCGGTGATGGACACGGCGCGGAGCGAGCTCGGCCTCGAGGGGATGTGAGTCTCAGCGAGCGGACGGTGCACGGGCTGCGGATCGTGATCGACCGCGACCAGTGCGTCGGGTTCGGGGACTGCGCGAAGGAAGCCCCCGAAGGTTTCAAACTGGACGCTGACACGATCGCGGTGTTCGTCGAGCCCGACGTCGTTGAGCGCGAGCGACTGCTGCGCGCGTGCGACGCCTGCCCGGTGGACGCCATAACCGTTTGGGACTCAGAGGGTAGGCAACTGGTCCCCTCGCTTACTTGACAGCCTGTTTAGGGGATCACATACTCGCCCCGCCCTAAAGGGGGAGGTGCCGGTGTATCGCGAGATCTTCGTTCCCGTCGACAACTCCACACATTCGGATTGGGCTGTCGACCGGGCCATCGAGTTGTGTCGCAGGTCCGATGGCCGCATCACCGGCAACCACGTCTACGCCGCCCGCCTCCACGACGTCCGCTTCCGCCAGCTCGAGACAGGCCTTCCCGCTCGGTTCCAGACACCCGACGAGATCAAAAAGCAGCGGAAGATCCACGACAAGCTGATCGAAAAAGGCTTACAGCTGATCGCCGACAGTTTTCTCGACCAGCTCGGCAAGCGATGTGAGGGCGTGGGCGTGCGGCTCACCCGCCAGCTGCTCGAAGGCATCAACTACGAAGAGATCGTCAACGAGGTGAACCGCGGGGAGGGCCGGCTGCCGGGGCTGATCGGGTTCGACCCGGACCGCGCGGCGGGCTACGACGGTGGGGACAAGGTTCGCGCGGACGTGAAGGTGGGCGAGAACGGCAGGCTGGTGGCCGAAGACGAGGACACGGCGGCGCGGCTCGCCGGCTCGTCGGGCCGCCAATACGACCTGCTGGCGATCGGCGCGCACGGGCTGGGCCGCCAGGCGTACTCGCAGCTCGGTGGCGTCGTGTCGCGGGTGTTGCGCGGGATCGAGAAGGACATCCTCCTGATCCGGGACGACCGGGCGCTCGAAGGCGGGCGGTTCCTCGTGTGCGTGGACGGATCGTCCTACAGCTACCGGGCAATGCGCGTGGCGCTCGAGCTGGCGCAGGCGTTCGGGGGGTCGCTGTACACGTGCAGTGCGTTCGATGTGGAGTACCACCACGTCGTGTTTCACAACATCAAGGATGTGCTTTCCTATCAAGCGTCCAAGGTGTTCAAGTTCGAGGAGCAGGAAGAGCTGCACAACAACATCATCGACAAGGGATTGCTCAAGCTGTGCCAGGCGAACCTGAAGCGCGCCGAGGTCATGGCCCAGGAGTTCCCCGACGTTCCCTTGAAGACGCAGATCCTGGTCGGCAAACCGTTCCAGGTGATCATGCAGTGGGCCGAGGAGATCAAGCCGTCGCTGTTGGTGCTGGCGCGGCACGGCGCTCATCGGATCGAGGGCACCGAGCTGGGCTCACAGGCCGACAACCTCGTGCGGCTCGCGCCGTGCAACGTGCTGCTGGCGGGCACGACAGGGATACGGCCCGAGGACATCCCCTGGATCGAGGAGGACGGCATCGCCGGGCTCCCTTGGGCGCCTGATGCCGAGGTGCGGATTCTCCGGGTGCCGCCGTTCGCGCAGGGGATCGCGCGGCGAGCGGTCGAGGAGTACGTGCTCGAGCAGACGCACGGCGAGCCCGCCACGGTCACCAACAAGTGGCTCGACGAGGCGATCCGGAAGCTCCTGCCGACGCATATGCAGCTCATCATGGGCATCGGCACGGCGGAGGAGATCGCCCTCGCGGAAGTGAAGGCGCAGGAGCAAATGAAGGGAACGAAGGTGCAGGGTCACGATGCCGACCCCCAGCCCCTCACCCCTGAGGTCGAAGTGAAGTGCCCGGTCACGGGCGCCGTGAGCCGCCGCCCACGCACCGCGGCAGACCCGATCGTGTGGACCGAGGAAGCGTGGCAACGGTTGCAGCTCGTGCCGCTCATCGCGCGACCGCTGGCGCGCAATACGGTAGAGCGTTTCTCCCGCGGCCACGACATCTGGCGCGTGACCACGCGGGTGATGGACGAGAACAAGCAGGCGATGATCGCGGCAGACGAGTTCGATGTCGACACCATGATGGTGATGTTCCAGGAGCTGCGCGCCAAGCAGATCCGCGCCGAAGCGGAAGGACGCGACGGGCTGTCTCGGGAGATGCGAGCGTTCATCGAGGACGCCAAGGCCCAGGGAATCACGCGCTGCCCTATCAGGGACATCGAAGCGCAGGTGGGGAAGTGCCCGGTGGACCTGAAGACCATGAAGCCCGAGGAGGCGAAGGCGGCCATGGAGCGGCTGCTGGCGGAGCAAGCCGGAGACTGACGTGGATTACGTCCCTCACGTGGTCGCGTGGAATCTGACCCGGCGCTGCAACCTCGAGTGCGCGCACTGCTACATCGCGGCGGGCCCGCACGAGAGCGCCGCCACGGAGCTCGACACGGCCGCGTGTCTCGACATCGTCGATCAGCTGCTGGCGGTGAACCCCGCACCCCTGCTCATCCTCTCCGGGGGCGAGCCGTTGTTGCGGCAGGATCTGGCCGAGATCGCCCACTACGCGACGGCTAACGGGGCCACCGTCGTCGTGGGGACGAACGGGACGCTGCTGACCGACGAGCGTATCGCGGCGCTCAAGCAGGCCGGCGTCCAGGGGCTGGCGGTGAGCGTCGATTCGCTGCGCCCGTCCTACCACGACAACTTCCGACACGGTCGGGGAGCCCTCGCGGACGTGCAGGCCGCCCTCGGGCGGCTGCGTGCCGCGCGGCTCGACTTCATCGTGCAGACCACGGTCACCAAGGGGAACCGCGCGGAGCTGGAGCGCCTGGTTGCCTGGTCGGCCGACCAGGGCGCGGTGTCCTTCAATTGCTATTTCCTCGTCTCGACGGGGCGTGGGGCGTCG
>DASQAM010000178.1:0-3683 GCA_035635735.1 Gemmatimonadales bacterium
CCGCCCTGGTACGGGAGATTCACGCCGGCCGAGTCCACGAGGTACACGATCGGGATGCGCTGGCGCATCGCGATCTCCTGGGCGCGCAGGATTTTCTTGATCGTCTCCGGCCACCAGGAGCCCGCCTTCACGGTCGCGTCGTTCGCCACGACCACCACGGGCCGACCGGCGATCCGCCCCATACCGGTGATCACGCCCGCACCCGGCGCCTGCCCGTCGTACTGGTCGGACGCGATGAGCAGGCCGATTTCGAACCAGGTCGCGCCCTGATCGAGCAGGGCTTCGATCCGCTCGCGAGCCGTCAGCTTCCCCTGCTCGTGCTGGCGGCGCACCTTGTCGGGCCCGCCGCCCTGCTCGAGGCGCGCTTTGAGCTCGCGGTATTCCGCGGTCAGGGTTTTAAGACGGCTCAAAGTCGAATGCGGAGTGCGGAATGCGGAGTAGGTCAGGCTGAGACATGTTCCGCCGCCCATTCTTCGATGTATTTGACGAGGTCGGATGTCGGGGTGCCGGGGCCGAACAGCCGGCCGATGCCGTGCTTGCGCAGCGCCTCGACGTCTTCCGGCGGAATGATCCCGCCGCCCGTCACCAGCACGTCGTCGCGTCCCGCTGCGACCAGGAGCTGCTTGACGCGCGGGAACAGAGTGAGGTGGGCTCCCGACAGGATCGACAGGCCGACGACGTCGACGTCTTCCTGAATCGCGGCCTGCGCGATCATCTCGGGGGTCTGGTGCAGCCCCGTGTAGATGACCTCCATACCCGCGTCGCGCAGCGCGGCGGCCACGACCTTCGCCCCGCGGTCGTGCCCGTCCAGGCCGGGCTTGGCGACCAGGACCCTGATGGGGCGCTTCGAGCCGGGCATCAGCGGCGAAACCGCAGCAGGCCGGCGAGCCCGTCCACGACGCGGCGCGCCCGGTCGTCGTATACGACGTCGACCTGAACGCGCTGGGCGAGGGCCTCCTCGATGGCGTCGTCGATGCGGAGGTCGTCGTCCTGCCCGCCGGCGAGCAACGTACGCACTTGGCCACGTTGGAGCGCCTTGAGCGTCGACTCGATTCCGTTCACCGCCCAGCCGGTGCTGACGCCCTCACGCACCGCCTCGGCGTGCGCACGCTCCCAGGCGCGCTCGCGCTCTTCGCGCAAGGAGAGCGCCGCTTCGCGCACCTCGGCCGCCGTGACGCGCTTGGGGTTCAGCCGCACCACGCCGAGCACGAGGTCGTGGAGGTAGGTGTGCAGGTGCGGCAGCACGGCCGCGGCGTCCACCCCGATGCCTGCGACCACGAGGCCGGCGAGGGGGCGCTGGGTGTGGATCTGGAAGATCCGGTCCGCCACTTGGGCATAATGTCGCTGTCGCTCCACCCGGATGCGCATATGGTAATTGTGCTCGCCGAAGCCGCCCGCGAGCATATTGCCCCGCTTGGCCTGCCGCTCGCCGTGGAACTTCCCGGGTCGCGTCGCCTCCGCGGTCAGGCTGGGCAGCTCCACGACGTCATACGCCGTCACCTCGAAGAACCGCGCGCTGGTGCGATCGCACGCGGCGACGAGGATGGTGCCGAATTCCTCCTCGAGTGCCACGAGTTCCCGTACCAGCGGTACGGGCGCGACCGCGAGCCGCGAGCGATGGACGTGAGGTAGCGGGAGCGCATCGAACAGGTCGAGCGCGCCGCATGCAAACAGCGCGATCCCGCGCGCCGGCGGCAGTCGGGTCGGCTCCCCGAAATAGGCCTGCACGCGCTCCAGGTCCGCCGCCACCTGAGCCCGGAGGGCGCGCTCCAGATCCTGGCGCTGCAGGGCGGCGAGCGCCTCGCGGATGCGGTTCTTGATCTTGATGAGATACTTGCCGCGGGTCTTGTCCCGGGGCTCGAGCTTCAAGTAGCACGACACGACGTGATACGCGCCGGGCTGGATGCGCGACAGCCGCTCGATGGCAGCGCGCACCGCGCTCTCGCTGGCGGACACCGGTAACGCGCTCATGGGCTAAAAGAATACCGGCTCGCGGTAGGCGCCGTACACGCTCTCGAGCGCATGGCGAATCTCGTACAGCGTGCAGTAGGCGCGGGCGCAGTCGAGCATCGGGCCGATCACGTTCTCGTCGGCGCGGGCCGCCCCGCGCAACGCCGCGAGCCGCTCCGCGACGAGGGCGTTGTCGCGCTCGGCCCGCAGTCGCGCGAGCCGGCGCCGCTGGCTCTCCTCGGCGTCACCCGAAACCTTGAGAATCTCGACGGGGTGGTCGTTTGCGCTCACGTAGTCGTTCACGCCGACCAGGATGCGACCGCCCGCCTCGACATCGCGCTGGAATTCCTCGGCGGAGCGCGCGATCTGCCGTTGGAACCAGCCGCTTTCGATTCCCTTGACCACGCCGCCCACCGACTGGATTTCCGCGAACAGGCCTTCCGCCTCGCGCTCCAGCCGATCGGTGAGCGACTCGACGTAGTAGGACCCGCCGAACGGGTCGATCACGTCCGCCACGCCCGTCTCGTGCGCGATGATCTGCTGGGTCCGGAGCGCTAGGCGGACCGCTTCCTCCGTGGGGAGCGCGAGCGTTTCGTCCAATGAGTTGGTGTGGAGCGACTGCGTGCCCCCGAGCACCGCGGCGAGCGCCTGGTAGGCCACCCGGACCACGTTGTTCATCGGCTGCTGCGCGGTCAGCGTGACTCCCGCGGTCTGGGAGTGGAACCGCATCATCGCGGAGCGCGGGTTCTTCGCGCCGTAGCGCTCCTGCACGTGCCGGGCCCAGATTCTGCGGGCGGCACGGAGCTTCGCGATCTCTTCGAAGAAATCGTTGTGGATGTCCCAGAAGAACGAGAGGCGCGGAGCGAACGCGTCCACGTCCAGCCCGCGCGCGATCCCCCGCTCGACGTACGTAAACCCGTTTGCGAGGGTGAACGCGAGCTCCTGCGCCGCCGTGGAACCCGCCTCGCGGATGTGGTAGCCCGAGATCGAGATCGTGTTCCACAGTGGCGTGTGCGCGGCACACCACTCGAACATGTCCACGATGATCTTGAGGGCGGGCTCAACGGGATACACCCAGGCGTGCTGCGCCATGTATTCCTTGAGGATGTCGTTCTGTACGGTGCCGCGCAGGGCGGTGCTCGCCACGCCCTGCTTCTCGGCCGCGGCGACGTAGAAGCAGAACAGCATCGCCGCCGGGCCGTTGATGGTCATCGACGTCGAGACTTGATCGAGCGGGATTCCGCGGAACAGGTCTTCCATGTCGGCGAGCGACGAGATCGCGACGCCGCACTTGCCCACTTCACCTTCGGCGCGCGGGTGGTCGGAGTCGTACCCCATCAGCGTGGGGAAGTCGAAGGCCACCGAGAGACCGGTCTGCCCGTGCTCCAGCAGGAACTTGTAGCGCCGGTTCGTGTCTTCCGCGCTCCCGAAGCCCGCGAACTGCCGCATCGTCCACAGCCTCCCCCGATACATGGTGGGATGAATGCCGCGCGTGAACGGGTAGGCACCCGGTGCCCCCAACCGGCTCCCCGGGTCGAAGCCGGCCAGGTCGTCAGGCGTATAGACGGGCTTTTTCTCGACGCCGCTCATCGAATCGCGTCCCCCCCCTCCCCGGCCTTCACTTGATCGAGGATCTCGGCCGCCACGTCGTACGGGCTGCGCCGGCCGTCCGCGACGTCGTCCAGCCGCAACGCCAGCAGCTCCTCGGCGCGCGTCCCTTCCAGGAGCCAGCG
>DASQAM010000179.1:0-1904 GCA_035635735.1 Gemmatimonadales bacterium
CCGCTCACCGGCGGCGCGGCGCGCGAGCACGCTCTTGCGGGGCCGCACGGTGGCAATGGTAGCGTGCCCATCGGCCTGCAGCTCGAGCTCCACCACGTCCCCCGCCACTACGCGGTCGTCGTCCCGGTGCTTGAGCTTGCCCCGCAGCACGGCGACAACTTCGCCACCCTCCGTGTGCACGCGATACGCAGACCCGGTGCGCACGAGCACGACACCCGTGGTAGTCACGCTCTTCTCTCGTCTCCCGTGTCTCGTCCCTGCCGTCCTATGCACCCGTCGAGATGCTGCTTCACCTCCTGCAAGGTCAGGGCGAGCAGCGGGCTGAGTGCGTCGGCGGGCGTTGCGCCTCGGAACAGGTAGTCGGTTTCGAGGTGGCCGACGGGACGATCTCCCGCGTCGGACCAACGTACGAACAACAGGGCCGCCCCGTACCGGCCCTGGGCATCCGGGGCGTCATCCACGTATGTCCCCACCGAGTAGGACTGGCCGTCGCTCCCCGAGAACGCGGGGGCACGCTCGTGCACTCGCTGGTACCCGCCCAAGGTACCGTCCGTCAGCTCCGCCGTAGGGACTCCCGCAGCACGTTGCCGACGAGGAACGCCACGTTCGCCGGCCGCTCGGCGAGCCGACGCATGAGATAGGGATACCACTGGGTGCCGAACGGGACGTACACACGCACGTTGTATCCCTGGCGGCGCAGCCCGAGCTGCAGGTCGCGACGTACCCCGTACAACATCTGGAACTCGAAGCGCGCGGGCTGGATGCCCTTGTCGCGCGCGAACGCCTTGGTGTGTTCGATGATGCGCGCATCGTGGGTCGCAATGCCGGGGTAGTTGCCCTTGAGGAGGAGCCGCTCCATGCAGCGCACGTAGGTGGCATCCACGTCGCGTTTGTCAGGGAAGGCGACCGTGTCCGGCTCCTGATATGCGCCCTTGCACAACCGCACTCGAGCGCCGAGCGCGATCATCTGCTCCACATCCTGCTCCGTGCGCCGCAGGTACGACTGCAGCACCACGCCGACCGCGTTTGCGAACTGCGGGTACAACGTGCGCTTGAAGAGGTGCAGCGTGCGCTCGGTGTAGTCGGACTGCTCCATGTCGATCCGCACGAACGAGCCATGGGCCTGCCCCCGGGCGATGATAGCGCGCATGCTCTCGACGCATAACGCCTCGTCGAGGTCGAGGCCCATCTGGGTCAACTTCACCGAGACGTTGGCATCGGCCCCGGCGGCCTTGATCCGGTCGAGTGTCTCGAGGTAGGTGTCACGAGCAGCCTGTGCCTCAGCGGCGTTGTGCACCGACTCGCCCAGCAGGTCGAGGCTCGCGCTCAGCCCGGCGGCGTTCAGGTCTTTCAGCGCGGCGACCCCGGAGTCCACCGTCTCCCCGGCGACGAAGCGCGCGGCAAACCGGCGGGCCAGGCCGTTGCCACGGATGAACCGGAAGACCCGGGGTTGCTCGCTGAGCCACAGGAGGCCGGCGCGTAGCATCAGTGCTAGGTGACGGGGTCCCAGGGACTAGGGATAGAACTTCGCGTTGCGCTGCGCCTGGTCGCGCAGCACATCGCACGGCGCGAATCGGGCGCCGTAGCGCTCGGCGAGGCGCTCGAGCTCGCCCACGATGCGCGCGGCGCCAAGGTCGTCGGCGTGCCGCAGCGGGCCGCCGCGGAACGGTGGGAACCCGAAGCCGAAGATGGCGCCGACGTCGCCGTCGCGGGGCGTGCGTACGATCCCCTCCCCGACCGCGCGCGCCGCTTCGTTCAGCATTACGAGCACGAGCCGCTGGATGATCTCCGCGGGCCGCGGGCCTCCATTCGGGTGGGCTCCGATCACCTCGTACACGGCAGGGTCGACGCTCCCCTTCTTGCCGCCCGCGTACTTGTAGAATCCCTTCCCCGCCTTGCGGCCC
>DASQAM010000180.1:0-3965 GCA_035635735.1 Gemmatimonadales bacterium
GCGCGGGAGCCGGATTGCAACGACCAGCTGGTCCGGACGGCGCTTCATCTCTTTGTAGCCTGAATAGAACCGGTCGAGCGGGACTTCCTCCCGGCCGCGTCGCGACTCGAGCACCACGACCGCGTCATACGCCATCAGCACCGGCACGCCGTCGGCGGCGGGCGAGGCGTTCACGATGTTCCCTGCCCACGTACCGCGCGCCTGAATCTGGATAGCCCCCACCTGGCGCGCGGCGTTCACCAGGAGCGGAAACTCCGCCCGCGCGAGCGCGTCCCGGATCACGTCCCAATAGGTGGTGAGTCCTCCCAGCAGCAGCTCGTCCGCGGTCCACCGCAACGGTCTAAGGGAGTCGAGCCGGGACAGGTCCACGTAGGTGCGCTCGTGCGCCTCGACCCGGACGGGCCAGTGCACCAGCAGGTCCGTCCCACCGGCGATGGGAACGGCCGCGCCGTCGCTCGCCAGCATGTCGAGTGCCTCGGGCACGGTTCCCGGCAACTTGACGTTCATGTTTCCCGTTTTCCGCGACCGTCAGGGAGAGCCTCAGCCACGCTCTCCACGATGCCGTCGTAGCCGGTGCAGCGGCACAGGTTTCCGGCCATCAGCTCGCGAATGCTGTGCGTGCTGAGGAGCTCGGCATGGCCGCGGATCCACCACGCCATCATCACCACGCCGGGCGTGCAGGCCCCGCACTGCGTGGCGCCGCACCGCTCGAACGGCTCGAGGGCACCCGGGTCGAGGGACTCTATGGTCTCAACCCGATGCCCGCGCACCTGGTAGGTCGGGATGAGGCAGGAGTTCACCGGCAAGCCGTCCAGGTACACGGTGCAGGCACCGCACTCGCCTTCACCGCAGCCCTCCTTCGTGCCTGTGAGCGCGAGCTGATAGCGGAGGGTGTCGAGCAGGCGGGCGGCGGGGTCCACCCCCAACGACACAGGCTTCCCGTTAAGGGTGAAGGTTACGGTGAGGGTCGTCATCCACCCGCACTCTCCATGAGCTCCATCAGTCGTTCCGGCGTCAACGGTATCGCCCTTGGGTCCGCCCCCGTCGCGCGCGCCACCGCGTTCAGGATCGCCGGCGCGGGTCCGTCGATCGGCAGCTCGCCCAGGCCCTTCGCGCCACCGGCGCCGTGCGGGTACGGGTTCTCGAGGAACGCGACGCGAACCGCTGGCACGTCGTCGGACGTGGGGATCAGGTAGTTGGTGAGCTGGTTGTTCGCCATCGCTCCGTCCTGCCACTTGCATTCCTCCATGAGCGCCCAGCCGATCCCCTGGACCACTCCGCCCTGCACTTGTCCCCGGGCGAGCGTGGGATTCAAGACCTTGCCCACCTCCTGTACCGCCACGAAGTCGATCACCCGCGTCGCGCAGGTACGTAAGTCCACTTCCACTTCGGCTACGTACGCGGCCCACGCGAATGCACCGTACGCGTCGCCCCGGTACGTCTTGTCGTCCCACGCGATGCCGGGCGGCTTCTCATACGCCGCCTCGCCGAACAGCGGTTCCCCAGGGTGCTCACCGTGCCACTGTCGGATCGCCTGCTTCACCGTCGCCCCGCGCGCCGCGTCGTCGAGCCCCACGCGGCGGCGCAGGTCGTCCGCCGCCCGTTCGACCAGCCCCCCCACGATCATGGTGGTGCGCGATGCCACCGTGGGACCGGAGTTCGGGACGCGTGAGGTGTCTGCTTCGGCGATGGTCACGTCTTCGGGCTCGAGGCCCAGTCGCGTCGCCGCCAGCTCGGTGAACACCGTCAGCGTTCCTTGGCCCATCTCGATGTTGGCGCTCAAGACCTCGACCCCGCCGTCGGGCCGGCCCGCCACGCGCAGCCGCGACTGGAGCGCGACCTCCCCACCGCCCGTGAACCCCGCGCCGTGATAGAACGTGGCGAGCCCCGAGCCCCGACGCAGCGTGGCGTGGGTCGCGTTGAACGCGGCGTGCTCTTGCGCCTTCTCCCGGTAGCGGGACAACCCGAGCGCCCGCTCCATCACGGCCAGGCGGTCGGTCCCATCCCGGATCGACTGGCCGGTGGCGGTCGTCTGGCCGTCTCTCAGCAGATTGATACGGCGCAGCTCGACGGCATCCATGCCGAGCGTCCGGGCGATCACGTCCATGTGCCGCTCGCCTGCGAACTGCGACTGGGGCGCCCCGAACCCGCGGAACGCGCCGAACGGCACGGCGTTCGTGAACATGGCGCGGCCGGTGATGCGGACGTGATCGCACGCGTACGGTCCCGCCGCGTGGATGATGGCGCGCGACAGGACGACCGGTGACAGCGTCACGTACGCGCCGCCGTCGATCACCACCTCGATGTCCTGCGCGAGCAGCCGGCCGTCCCGCGAGAGCCCGGTGCGGTGCCGCACCAGCGCGGGGTGCCGCTTGGTGGTGGCAGCCATGTCCTCGCCGCGGTCGTAGATCAGCTTCACCGGCCGGCCGCTCTTCAGCGCCAGCAGGGCCGCGTGCAGGGCGATATGGGATGGGAATTCCTCTTTCCCGCCGAACCCGCCACCGGTGGGCGTTTGGATCACCCGCACTCTGGTCTCGTCGCGCGCCAGCGCGTGCTGCAACGCCTTGAGGACATAGTAGGGACACTGCATCGAGCCCTTCACCACCAGCACGTCGCCCTCGAGATAGGCGATCATCCCCTGAGTCTCGAGGTAGACGTGCTCCTGTGCGCCGGTCTCGTACGTGCCGGAGACGACCACCGGAGCCTGCGCGAGCGCACCCTCGACATCGCCCTTCACGATCTGCAGGTGCTTGAGGACGTTGTCCGAGCCGTACTGGATCTGGTCGGGGGCGGGGGCGGTCCGGAAGTCGAGGGCGGAAGACTCGGGGGCGATCACGACGTCGACCGCGCGCACGGCGCGTCGCACCGCGTCGCGCGACGGGTGAGCGAGCAACAGCACCGGCTCGTGGACGTGACGCACGTTACCGGCCGCGAGCACCGGCTGATCCTGCTCGATCAGGGCCACGACGTTCGGTCCCGGGATGTCGCGGTGGTCCACCACGACGAACTGCGACCAGTCGACGTCCTTGCCGAACCGGATGGCGGTGACGCGCCCGCGTGGGCGGGGGCTCCGCACCGTCATGCCCCAGAGGAAGTCCTGGAGTGGGAGATCGTCGACGTACCGCTCGCGGCCGGTGAGCTTGGCGAGTGCTTCGCGACGCTTCATGGTGGAATTCTGTCGCCTTGCTGCACTCCCGGCCAGGGCGTAACGTTGCGGACCTTGAGCATGACGTTGGTCGTCACCGTCAATGGCGTGCGCCACGAGCGCGCGGTGGAGCCGCGGCTGCTCCTCTCCGACTTCCTGCGCCACGAGCTGGGCCTCACCGGTACGCACGTCGGGTGCGAGCACGGCGTGTGCGGCGCCTGCACCGTGCTGTTGGACGGCGAGTCGGTCCGCTCCTGCCTCATGTTCGCCGTCCAGGCGAACGGCCACGCGGTGGAGACCGTGGAGGGCCTCGCGGACGGCTCGAGCGACGCGCTGCATCCGCTTCAGGCCGCGTTCCGCGAGGCTCACGGGCTGCAGTGCGGCTTCTGCACGCCGGGCGTCCTCATGACGCTCGTCCCGTTCCTGCGCGAGCATCCCAATCCGGACGAGCGCGAGATCCGCGAGGCCCTGTCCGGGAATCTGTGTCGCTGCACCGGCTACCAGAACATCGTCGCGGCCGTGAGACTTGCCTGTGGCGCCCCCCCCTCGCCGCGCGCCTAGCGGGATCGGCGAGCGCGTGCGTCGCAACGAGGACGCGCGGCTCCTCACCGGGCGCGCGCTCTTCGTCGACGACGTGCGGCTGGACGGCATGCTGCACGTCGCCTTCCTCCGCAGCCAGCACGCCCACGCCCGTCTCACGAGCGTCGATGCGTCGGCCGCCCGCGGCCGCCCGGGAGTCGTGGCGGTATACACGGCCGCCGACTTGGGCGACTACTGGCGCCCCGGTCCGCTGCTCGTGCCGCCCCCTCCCATCGCCGGT
>DASQAM010000181.1:0-4850 GCA_035635735.1 Gemmatimonadales bacterium
CGTGCACCGCGACGTGAAGCCCTCCAACATCCTGATCGACGAGGACAGCGGCCGGGCGATGCTCGCCGATTTCGGCATCGCCCGAGTGGAAGGCGCGGGGGAGTCGTCGCTCACACAGCCCGGGGCCGCGATCGGCACGCCGGGCTACATGGCGCCCGAGCAGGCGCTGAGCGGGCGGGTGGACGGGCGCGCCGATCTGCACAGCCTCGCCGCGGTGGCGTTCGAAGCGCTCGGCGGCGGGACGCCGGCGTTCAAGGCCGATCGGGCCGGGCTGGTGCGCGCATTGCGCACTGCGCGCCCGGATTTGCCGGCTCGGCTCGCGACGGCCCTCGTGGCCCCGCTTGCGGAGCAGCCGGATGATCGACCGGCAACGGCCGCGGCATGGCTCACCACGCTCGGGCGCGCGGAGCTCCGGCCGTGGCGCCCGTGGGCGGTCGCGGGAGTCGTGGCCGTGGGCGGCGCCGTCGCCGTTCGTCTCATACTCGGCGCTCACGGGGACTGCCGGTTGCCCCGCGACGCACCGGCACGGCTCGCAGTCATGCCGTTCGCCGTCCTGGGCACGCCACCCTATCCCGCCACCCAGCTGCCGGAGTACTTCATCTCCCGATTCCGACCCGTGGAGCGCCTCAGCGAGGTCGTCTCCTTCGGCCGGGTGGCCGCCCAGATTGCGAGCGAGCACCCGTCGAACGAAGAGGCGCAGGCCCTCGCCTGTCGCCTCGGGGCGAAGTTCTTCGTGCAGGGGAGCGTCGCCTACGTCGGGCCGACGGTCACGCTCCAAGCGACGCTGTACGAGGGCGGCCGCGCCCGACGCAGCGGGAAGGCAGAGGGACGTGTCGGCGCCGAGGAGTCGGAGGTGATGGACCGTGTGTGGGCAGAGCTGTACCCCGAGTTCACGCCCGGCTCGGACGCGACACTACCAAACGGCGGCCCCGAAGCCCTGGCCGCGTACTTGAACGCCGAAGCGGCGTTCCGCCGCGGTGACTACCGCACCGCGCGCGACGAGTACACCCGGGTCATTCGTGCGGACACCGGATTCGCCATCGGGCGGCTGCGGCTCGCGCTCGTCGCCGCGCAGGTGGACCCGACCGAACAGGGTTTCGGCGCCGCGCTGCGGGGGGCCCTGGTGCACCAGGGCGGACTCTCTCCGGCCGACAGCCTGCTGCTCGACGGGTTCACGCGGCTGCTCGCCGAAGGCGACGGGCTGGCAGCGCTCGATCGATTCAAACGGGCCACCGAGCAGGCACCGAGCTACCCCCAGGCGTGGTACGTGCTCGGCGAGTTCTACTACCACTTCGCCGGTCTGTTCGACGAGACCGTGGGCGAGGCCGGGGTCGCGTTCAACCGCGTGCTCGATCTCGACCCGCGGTTCTCGCCGGCCATCGGACACCTGATCTCGCTGGCGCACCAAGCAGGCGATCGTCGCGAGACCGCGGACCTGATTCACCGCTATCTGCGCATCGACTCGACCTCGGTGGTCGCGGAGGCAGTCGGGATCGCCGACACGCTCATCCTCGGCTCCGCGCCCGCCCAGCTCGCGCTCCTCCGTAACGTGTGCCGACACAGCTTCCTGGCGCTGCAGTACCTCGCCTTCCAGGCGGCTGAATTCGGAACGCCGGTGCAGCGGACCGGACCGGCACGCGTGGTCCTTCGCTGCCTCGAGCGGCGCGGTGCCACCGACGCGGAGCAGGCGCGGATCCTCCGCATGGGCGTCGCCGCCGATCTAGCGGCGGGGTGGGCAGACAGCGCCCGTCTGCGACTCGAGCGGGCGTCAGGAGGCTCGGCCGGACGCGAGCGGGACCTGTGGGTCCTGCTCGTACGCGCGACCGGGCTGCCAGCGTTGGGCGACTGGCAGAGCGCGGTGGAGCGGGTGCGGAGTCGCCTCGGCGCGGCCCCCGATACCGACGCCGTCGCCCATTGGCTGCTCGCGCGCGTCGGAGTGGAGCGGTCCCACCACGCCGCCGCCTTGGCCCGGCTCGCCGGTGGGAAGCGAGGTCCACTCCCGGCCAGCCTCGCCGCGGACCTCGACGCTCGCGATGCCCTGGCACGCCATGACACGACCCGCGCGCTGGCGCTCTGGGATGGCGCGACGCGGCGTTACGCCGTTCTCAGCGTGCCGCTCGAACTGGTCGCCTCGCTCTGGCCGCTGCGGCTCGACATCGCGCGCGTCGCGACGGCGCAACGACACAGCGCCATCGCGACGCGCGCCTGCAGATCATTCGAGACGCTGATCGGTTACGTCGATCAGGTCGCGCAGCCCGAGGTCCAGGGACTGTGTCACGCGACGCCGTGAAGCGAGGATGCGGGAGCCACTGGACCTGGTCAACGGGCGCACGCCGGCAGCGGATCAGGGAAGCTGGTGACGAACCGATTGCGGCCCCAGCAGTCTCCCACACCCGAGCCGTCCCACAACAGGTCCACCGCGGGGAGGAACGGTATGGGCGACGCGGTCCCGTTGCCCGTGACCCGGTTGTTCCGGATCACCGCGTGGTCCGGGTTTGGCTCGATGTCGGCGAACGCCTCCGGTGGCAGGCCGGCGAGGGCGCCGAGCAGGAGCGTGCTGCCCACGGCGATCCCTGTGAACTGGTTGCCTGAAACCACGTTGCCTTCGACCGTCGCGCGATCCGCACCCACGATCAGGATCCCCGAGCCGCTCGGTACGAACGACGCCAGGTCGCCGGGCGGGGCGAAGTTGGGGTGATTGTTGTCGTGGACCCGGTTGCCGGCGACGAGCACGTCGCTCGTGGTCTTCACGTCGAGACCCGGCAGCACCACCACGAGGATGCCCACGACGTTGTCGTACGTCTCGTTGGCCACGCCGCGCACGCGCTGCGAGTTCTCGAACTCGATGCCGTTCACGTTCCCGAAGGCGACGCTGTGGCGAACGATGACGTCGTGCGACTGCCCAACGTAGATCCCGGTGTCGTTGTGCCCGGAAGCGCGGCAGCGCTCGATCACGCCGTAGGATGAGTGCACCGGGAACAGGCCGTATTCGCCGTTGTTCTGCGCCGTGACTCCGGAGATCAGGAATCCGTTCACGCCGCTCAGCCGGACGCCGTTCTCGCCAAACCCGCGGACCGTGACGTTGCGCAGCACGAACCCGTCGCTGCCTTGGTCCACGCCGATGCCATTGTCCTGTCCGCCCGGATTCTCGATCACCACGCCGGCGCCATCTCCCCCCCGTTGACCGACGAGCGCGAGATGGGGGACCGAAATGTGAATGGCTTCCGCGTACCGCCCCGGCTCGATCTGGATAACGGTGCCCGGACCCGCAGCGTCCACCGCCGCCTGGATCGAGCCGCCCGCGTGTACGGTGATGTCTGGTCGCCCCACCCGCTCAGCGGAGGGTGCGGGCGGCGCCTCGAGCCCGCCGGGCACGTCACATGCGGCGAGGGCCGCCAGCGCCGCCAGAGTCACATACCGTTTCATCTGATCCTCCTCGATAGCAAGCGGGCCAAGACTTCCCCGCCACGGTCAAGGGCCGGTCAAGCGGACCGGCCTGCCGGCTCGAGTATCCGCTGCCGTTGCCCCGGCATCACCATGTCTCGATCAATCACGTCACGCACGATCCGCGCGACGAATGCGTAGCCGCGCGGTTCCGCCGTCAGCCAGCCCTCCCACTCAAGCTCGTCCAACGCCTGCGGGAGCGCTTCTCCCACGAGGCCCGCGGCCCGCCCGAGCGTCGCTCCGGCGACCCGGCCCGCCAGCACCGCCGCTGCGACGAGCACTCGCTGCGCCTCCGCCGACAGACGACGGAAGTTGATCCGGATCGCCGCGACGACGTTGTCCGGGAGCTCACCCGGCAACGTCTGCTCGAACGTTTCCGTGGGCTTTGGCCACGGTGGCTGTGCATCACTCGGCTCGAAACCGGCTGCCACCGCATGCAGCAACGCGACCACGAGGAGGGGAATGCCCGCGGAGTCCGCCAGGACCCGACGTGCCAGGCGGCCCAATTGCTCGTCGTCGTACGATGGTAGCGCCCACCGCCCCATCTCGCGCACATCGTCGCTCTGGAGCCCCCCAAGCCGTATGACCGTGCCGGCGAGCTCGCGCCCGACGCGGGCGCGGACCTCGTCCACTCCGGGAGCGGCGGGGTGCAGCGCCACCGTCATGAGGAATGCGACGGGCCAGCGCGGCAGGTCCCGCATGACCCCCCCCAGCGCGAGCAGCGACTCCGGGTCGAGGCAGTGCGCGTCGTCCACGAACACGACCACCGGCTGCTCGTCTGCAACCGCCTGCAGCACATCCGCGAAGGCGCGCCCGGTCGCACCGGCCGGCGCTGTGCCACGGAGCTGCGCCAGCGCGACAGGTGGCGCCCCGGCGACCCCTGGGGCATCGAGCAACCCGCCGCGCGCGATCCCGAACACGCCGCTCCAGGGGTCGCCCTGGTCGGCTGCGACGGCGCGCACGGCGGCGACCACCGCCCCGTCGAGCCGAGCCCGGGCCGCGAGTTCTTCGGCGAGCCGGGTCTTCCCGGCGCCCGCGTCGCCCTCGATGATGACGACCGTCGCCTGCCGTTTGGCCCGGCACGCCGTCCATGCGTCCGCCAGCCGCGCGAGCTCTAGCGCGCGCCCCACCAGCGGGGCGCGACGCGACGCTGACCTGCGCGCATCCGCATCGCGCACGGCCTTCGGGAGCCGCCAGGTTCGCTCCAGCCGCACCCGTTCGGCGAGCGCGCGGGTCTCGGCGTCCGGCTCCGCGCCCACATCCCGCTTCAGTCGCGACGCGAATTCCTTGAACAGGGCCAGCGCTCCGGCCCGGTCTCCGGCAAGCGCGAGCGCCCGCAGCGCCGTCCGGAGAGCGGTCTCAGGCCGCCAGTCCAGCACCCGGGCGCGCTGCACCGTGTCGTGCGC
>DASQAM010000182.1:0-2794 GCA_035635735.1 Gemmatimonadales bacterium
GCCCGCAGCTCCTCGGCCAGGGGCACCCGCAACCGCTCGATCGTCTCCTCGCGCTCGCTTTTGCGCGCCTTGACCTTGCGTGCCAGCGCGCGGTAATCCTCGGGTTCCAGGAACTTGCAGGCGAGGTCCTCGAGTTCGGCCTTCACGCCCGCCATGCCGAAACGATGAGCCAGGGGCGCGTAGATCTCGCGGGTCTCGAGCGCGATGCGGCGCCGCTTTTCCGGGTCCAGGTGCTCGAGCGTCCGCATGTTGTGCAGCCGGTCGGCGAGCTTGATGATGATGACCCGGGCGTCCTTCGCGACCGACAGCAGGAGCTTGCGGTAGTTTTCGGCTTGCTCCTCGACCGTCGACCGGAACGTGAGGGTGGAGAGCTTGGTGAGCCCGTCGACCAGCTCCGCCACCTCGGGCCCGAAGGTGGTGCGGATGTCCTCGACCGAGACGTCCGAGTCCTCGACGACGTCGTGCAACAGGGCGGCCGCGATGGTGACCGAGTCCATCTGCTGTTCGGCGAGAATCGTCGCGACGGCGACCGAATGGGAGACGTAGTCGTCGCCCGACTGGCGCTTCTGGCCGTGGTGAGCCTGAGCGCTCATCTGATAGGCGCGCGTCAGGAGGTCGAGGTCGAGCCGGTCGCGCTGCAGCGCGACCGCCCGGGCCAGCTCCGGCGCGAGCAGCGGTGCCGTGGTCGTCACAACAGGCCAGCCTCAGCGAAGCTCACGTACCGATCGCCTCCGACGATCACGTGATCGTACACCGGGACGTCCAGCAGCCGGCCCGCGTCCACTAGCTGCCGCGTCACCGCGCGGTCGTCGGCCGACGGGGTCGCGTCGCCGCTCGGGTGGTTGTGCACCACGATGATGCCCGCGGCCGCCTCGGCGATCGCGGCGCGGAAGACTTCCCGCGGGTGCACGAGGGAGCTGTTCAAGATCCCCCGCGTGATCAGCAGATCGCCCAGCACCTGACTCTGGCTGCCGAGGGCCAGCACGTGAAATTCCTCCACCGCCAGATCCCGCAACCGGGAGGCGTAGAACCGCTGCACGTCCGCTGGACCGCGAATCCGCTCGGGGGGCGGCTCCTCCTCCGCTCCCACCCGGCGGCCCAGCTCGAGCGCCGCGACCACGCGCGCGGCCTTCCCGCGTCCGACGCCCGGTACGCGCGCCAATTCCGCGGACGGCCGCCCGGCGAGCCGACGTAGCGATCCCTCCACGCGGGCCAGGACCTCACCCGCGACGGCGAGCGCGTCCCGACCCGCGCACCCCGTGCCTAGGAGAATGGCCAAGAGCTCCTGCGCCGTCAACGCGGCTGGGCCGACGCTCCACAAACGCTCCCGCGGGCGGTCCCGTTCCGGGTGCTCGGACAGACGCAGCGGCATCCGGGCAAGCTAGCCCGGCTCAAGGGAATAGGCGGTACCGGAAAAAGACGGAGGGGGTCAGAGCCCCGCGCCGTGGCACTTCTTGAACTTCTTGCCGCTGCCACAGGGACACGGGTCGTTACGACCGATGCCGGCGTACGGATTTGACGCGGGGACCGGCGGCAAACCGGGGGGCGCCGCAGCGTCAGGAGGACCGTTGCTGACCAGCCCGTCAGCGGTCGCTTTGCTCGCGACCACTGGGGCGATTTTCTTCTTCGGCGCTGCTCCGAGCGGTGCCGGGGCGGCGCCGCCGCGCGGTGGCCCGATCTCGATCTGTAGCTTGAGCCACCGCTCGCCGAAGGTCGCGTGCACGTCATGCATCAGGCCCACGAACATTTCATAGCCTTCCCGCTTGTACTCGATGAGCGGGTCCTTTTGGCCCCACTGCCGATAGTGGATCGCGGCCTTGAGCTGGTCCAGGTCGTAGAGGTGATCCTTCCATTTCTCGTCGATCACGGTGAGCATGACGTGTGACAGCGCCTGCGCGCCGATGTTCACCGCACCCACCTTGCCCTCGATCTCCTTGAAGTGGTCGAGCTTGTCCTGGAAGGCCTCACGCGCCGCCTGCTGCGCGGCCCGTACCAGCTCGTCGCGGCTGCGAATCTTGGCGGGGTCCGTGAGCCCCGGGACGGAGACCAGGAATTTGAGCAGGAATTCGGTCTCCATGAGAGCGCGGTCCCACGCGTAGGCATCCTTCGCATCGCCGATCAGCTCGCCGGCCAATTCGGCGACGGCCTGCTCCACCATGCGCAGCGCCTCCGCCTTGAGCTCCTCCCCGCCCTCGAGCGCGAACAGCCGAAGGGCGTAAATCACCTCCCGCTGCTGGTTCATCACATCGTCGTACTCGAGGAGCTTCTTGCGCGCCTGGAAGTTCTGTAGCTCGACGCGCTTTTGCGCCTGCCCGATGGCGGCCGTCACCCACGGGTGGGTGATGACTTCGTTTTCCTCGGAGCCGGTGCGATCCATGATGCGCGCGATGCGATCCGAGCCGAACAACCGCATCAGATCGTCCTCGAGCGACAGGAAGAACACGCTCTGGCCCGGATCACCTTGGCGGCCGGAGCGGCCGCGCAACTGCCGGTCGATGCGCCGCGCCTCGTGCCGCTCCGTGCCGACGATGACGAGGCCGCACGGCGGATCGTCGTTGCAGGCGAGCCGCTTGATTTCCTCGGGTGGGAGGTCGGCCCGCTCGATCTGCTGGCCGAACGGGGCCTCGTGCGCCGTGATCCCGCACACCTGACACTTCTTCCCCCCCGGCCCGAGCTTGATGTCGGTCCCGCGGCCGGCCATGTTGGTCGCGATCGTGATGGAGCCCGGCTGACCCGCCTGCGCCACGATCTCGGCCTCCCGCTGGTGGTACTTGGCGTTCAGTACTTCGTGCCG
>DASQAM010000183.1:0-5362 GCA_035635735.1 Gemmatimonadales bacterium
GAGCGGAAAACGAACGGGGAGCGCTTGTTGAAGGAGAACCCGCTCTTCGGGATGCGGTTGCCGAGCGAGAAGAACCCCAGGCGGCCGGTGATGAGGCACGACGAGTACGTCCGACTGTTGGACGTCGCGAAGCGGGTGCACCCGCTGCTCAAGCTGGCGCTGATCGTGGCGGAAGGCACTGGGCGACGGCTGTCCGCCTGGCGGAATCTGTTTTGGGATGACGTCGACTTCGAGGCCGAGGCGATCCACTGGCGCGCAGAGCATGACAAGAAGGGGCACGAGCAGGTCGTACCGATCAACCAGGGCGTGAAAGACGCGCTCGTGACCGCCCGGCGGGCACAGCAGAGTATCGGTAACACGCCCGTCTTCCCTGCCCCGAAGGACCCGAGCAGTCCGTGCAGGGCCGACTTGCTTGGCACCTGGCTGCGAAAGGCGTATGAGCTTGCGGAAATCACTCCGCAGCCGGGCGGGATGTGGCATACACTGCGTCGGAAGTGGGCAACGGAACGGAAGGGTTATCCCGTGAAAGACGTCGCGGCAGCGGGAGGCTGGAAGGACGAAGGGACGATGCTCAAGTCCTACCAGCAGGCCGATCCCGAGACGATCCGCAAGGTAGTGCTGCACCCGACTCATCGGATGGTGAGCCGGTGAGCGGAGAGCAACTCACAACACTACTCACAACACGTGGGACCGCGAGGAAAACGCCCCACGACGGAAGTTGTTGCAGGCCTGATGATTCGGAGAGTCGGGGCGCCGGGATTTGAACCCGGGACCTTCTGGTCCCAAACCAGACGCGCTACCGGACTGCGCTACGCCCCGTTGGCACTGCGAGCCAGCAACTTAACCCGTCCCGCGCCACCATCCAACGGCGTGATGTGCAAAGCTCCCTGTTGTGCGGCCGGGTGCGCTGCACTAATCCTTAGGCGAAGCTCTCGAAACGGGATCCACAATGGCTCGTCTCTTTTGGCTGACGGTCATGGCGGCCTTCGCCGCCGCCCTGCTGGCAGGGGCCTCGTGGGCCGGCGCCTTCCTGGCCGTGGGCACACTGCTCGGCTCGCCCCCGCCAGAGATGGGGACCCAATCCACCACGTTCCTGTGGAATGGCATGCCCCGGCTGCCGGACCACCCACGCGTGTGGCGCTTCACGTTCACGCCCACCCTGATCCCCGGCGCACCCACCGTGCGGATCTATGTCTCGCCGCTCGGGCGAGTCGTGGAAACTGAGCCGGCCGATCTCGAGGCGCGAGTGAAGGCGCTGCACCCCTACTAGCGAGAGCGCCGCACCAGCACCTCGACCAGCGCCCGGATCGCCCGCCCGCGATGCGACACGCGCTGCTTCGCCGGCATCGGCGCCTCGGCGAAGGTCATCCCGAGATCACTCGAAAAGAAGAGCGGATCGTATCCGAAGCCGCCGCCGCCGCGGGGCTCGGTGAGGATCCGGCCGTCGCACGTTGCCTCGACCAGCTGTGGCTTGGCGAGCGGCGTGTCGAGGTATGCCACCACACAACGGTAGCGGGCGGTGCGTTGCTCGTCGGGAACGCCCGCGAGCCGCTCGAGCAACAGCGCGTTGTTCGCCGCGTCTCCCACCTCCGCCCCGTGCATCTCCGCCCAGCGCGCCGAGAACACACCGGGCGCCCCGTCGAGCGCGTCCACCTCGAGCCCCGAGTCCTCGGCGAGCGTCGGGATGGTGCCGCGCTTCGCGAAGTAGCGCGCCTTAGCCACCGCGTTCTCGGCGAAGCTCGTCCCACGCTCGAGATCGGCCTCATCGGGCAATCGCTCGAGGAACTGGTCGACGGGGAAGGTCAGCTCGAAGGGAAGACCCGTGAACAGGTCCCGGATCTCCCGCATCTTGCCATCGTTGCGGGTGGCGACCAGCAACTTCATCGCCGGGTCCTCAAGACTTCCTGCCGCGCAGCCGCGCGAGCAGCGCGGTCGTGGAAGCGCCGGGCACGAGCGGCACACGCACCACCCGCCCGCCCCACCCTTCGACCTGGTCCGCCCCGACGATCGCGGCCAGCGCGTAGTCCGCTCCCTTCACGAGCACGTCGGGGCGGAGCCGCTTGATGAGCGCGAGGGGCGTCTCCTCGTCGAACAACACGACACAGTCGACGCAGGCGAGGGCGGCGAGCAGGCGGGAGCGCTCCTGCCCGGACACGAGGGGGCGGTCCGTCCCCTTCCCCAGGCGTCGCACCGACGCGTCGCTGTTCACACCCACGACCAGCGCCCCACCCTCGGCACGCGCCGCCTCGAGCAGCGTCACGTGCCCGACGTGGAGCAGGTCGAACACGCCGTTCGTGAACACGACCGGACCGCGCTGCCGCTCGCGCCACCGAGCCGCGTCGCCGGGCGCGCGCACCTTCTCGCCGGTGCTCACGTGACCGAGTCCTCGTCGAGGGTCGCGCCCCAACGCAGCGTCCACTGGAGGAGCGGCGGGGTCACGAGCGTCGTGCCGATCACGACGAACAAGATCGCGCTGAACAGGCGGTTCGAGAGAATGCCCGCCGTCAACCCGATCTGCGCGAAGATCAGCCCCACCTCGCCGCGGGGGGCCATCCCCACGCCCACCGCCGGCCGGTTGAAGCGCCGCCACGGGACCGCCCACCCGCTCGCAAACTTGCCGACGACGGCGATGGCGAGGAGCGTGCCGCCGATCGCCAGCGTCTGATGGCTCTCGGGCACGAAGGGGTTCCACACGCGCGGGTCCACGAAGGCGCCGATGCTCAGGAAGAAGATCGGCGTGAAGATGTCCGCGACCGGCTTGATCCGCTCCTTGATCGAGGCGAACTGGTTCGTTTCCGACAGGATGAGCCCGGCCGCGAACGCGCCGATGATGAGGGCCGTGCCGGCACGTTCGGCCAGGACACAGAGTAGCAGCAGGAACGCGAACGCCGATACGACCAACACACCGCGTACCCGCATCCGATCGACCAGGCCGAACAGTCGTGGGGCGAGCTTCAGTCCGATCCACAGGGCGACGAACAGAAAAGCCACCGCCACCCCGAGAATGCGCAGCGCGCCCTGCAGGCTGAACGCCGTCCCGGCGGCGAGTCCCGAGACCACGCCCAGAATGACGAGCCCGATGACGTCGTCGATCACCGCGGCACCGAGAATCAACCGTGCCTCCAGGCTGTGCAGCACCTGGAGATCCTTGAGCACACGCCCCGTGATCCCGACGGACGTCGCGGTGAGGGTCGCGCCGACGAAGATGGCGGTCGACAGCCGGTCGGCGGACGTGTGCTCGACGCCGTGCCATCCGGACCACCAATACAAGAAGCCGAGCGCGAACGGCACCGCGACACCCACCACCGCGACCGCCGTCGCGGCGGTCCCCACCCGCATCATGGCCTTGAGGTCGGTCTCGAGCCCGATCTCGAACAGCAGCACGACCACTCCGACCTGTGCGAGCAGCTGAAACACCGGCGTGAGCGGGTCGTCGACGCCGATCGGGATCACTTTGAGAAAGCCGGCGCCGAGCACGATGCCCGCCAGCAGCTCGCCCATCACGGCGGGCTGGCCCAGGCGCTCGAACGCCTCGCCGGCGAATTTCCCGGCGAGCAGCATGATCGCGAACACGGTGAAAAAGCGAGCGACGTCGATCCCGCCGGCCGCCCCGAGCATGAGGGGCAGGCCTGCGGCCAAGGCCCACGTGGGCAGGCTAAAGCGGCTGCGTCGCCTTGGGATGGAAGTTGAAGGTGTGGTTGAACAGCGGCAGATCGACGCTCTCGCTGTACTCGGTCTCGATCACGATCTCTCGCGGCGAGACGCGCCGCAGGATCTTGACCTGCTGCGCCTCGGGCGGGAGACCGATATCCTGCGCGGCGGCCTGGATCCGGCGGCGGATCGTGCCGTCGTCGAGGGAGGGGGCGAGCTGGGCCTCGGTCTGCATCTCGTCCAACAGCCGATAGTACCGGAAGAACAACTCACCGATGTTGACGCCGTAGTACAAGGCCCCGACCAGGAAGAGCAGCGAAACGAGGCAGCCGGTGGAGGTGGCGCCGCGCCGCCCGCGGGGGGAGCGCTTCACCATTGCGACTGGGCCCCGTCGACCAGGTCGTTGACGAGCCTCTGGAGCGCGACCTTGCGGCCATCGACTTCCCGGGGCGGCGCGTAGTCGCCGACCTCACTGAGCCCCTGTCGTTGCCACAGCGTCTTGCCTTCTCGCTGATCGAGGATCTCGACGTCGATGGTGATCTGGACCTGGCGCCGCGTGACGTCGGTGCGTCCCTGCCCCGCCTGATACGCGAGCGGTACGTCGGGATCGTAGCGGCTGACCTTGCCGCGTACGACCGCGTCCGCGTTGCTCTCCCCCGCGATCCGCAGGCCGAGCCGGCCCTGGAACGCCTCGAGCACCGCGTCGTTCACTTCCTTCGTCAGCGCCGGTTCGGCGGTCTGGTTGTCGAAGGGCAGGATGGCGACGGTCTTGATGTTCGGCAGCCCGCCGCCGGCGAAGCCGTACAGGCACCCGCTGAGCGCGAGGGCCAGCGTGCTAACGGCGCCCGCGCCAAATCGCAGGATCGAGCACCGCCGCCGTGTCCACCATGACCACCGTAAGCTCAAAACGAGCCCTCTCCTCAGGGAAATCCATGCGGGCGCTCGCCGGCATCCGCTGGGCGCCGAATTCCGTCCGGCTGCGCGCCAGCACCTTCCCCTCTCGCCGCCACTCCGCCTCGATGACGCGCACGCCGCCACGCGTCTCCCGATAATCGAGCGTGTCGCCGTCTTGCGCGAACCGCCAGATGCGGACACTCGAGTCCCCGCCCCCAGCACCGAAGACCATGGCATTCGGCGCGGGCGGCCGCACGATGCCGACGGCCGCCCACAGCATCCGCACCGCCGGGATCAACGAGCGGAAATTCTTTTCCGGATCCGCCCAGATCGCCGAATCAGCGACGATGGCGGCCGCGCCCGCACCGAGTCCCAGCGGCCCCACGTAATCGAACCGCAGCGAATCCGGTGGTGCGATGCGCGCCTGACCGCGCCCGCCCCAACGCTTCTGATCGTCCTGATACTTCCACCGAAACCGGATCGCGGTAGAGTGCGTCGGCAGCGTGGCCCGAGCCCAAGCGACGGCGGAGTCTCGATCCGCTGGGGCCAACGGCTGCGGCACCAACGGCGCCGGCGGGCGCGGGCAGCCGGCCAAGAGCGCACAGGCGGCAATGTAGGAGAGTGCTATCCGCGGGTCAAGCGGAAAATGTTGCGGTCTCACGAGTTAAACCCGGAGGCGATCATCGGTGAATGCTCCGGATGCGCTCGCCCTGGCCAATCGCCGCGAGCGCGCCGAGCCCCGAGACCACCGGCCGAACACGGTGTAGATGCCGTCCAGATGGGGCTGCGGCGAATGGGTGATGAAGAACTGACTGCC
>DASQAM010000184.1:0-3535 GCA_035635735.1 Gemmatimonadales bacterium
CTGCTCCGGGCCGCGAGCGAGCTGGCCGAGCGGTTCGACGCACAGCTGCACACCCATGCCGCCGAGACGATCGTCGAGCGCGAGACGGTGCTGCGCACCACGGGGCTCGAGGAGATCGCCTACCTCGACTCGGTCGGGATCGCGGGCCCGCGCGCGGCACTCGCCCACTGCGTGTGGGTGGACGCGCACGAAACGGCGCGCCTGGCACGCCAGGGCACTACGGTGGTGCACTGCCCGTCGTCCAACCTGAAGCTCGCGAGCGGCGTGGCGAAGGTGCCGGAGCTGCTGGCCGCGGGGTGCCACGTCGCCATCGGGGCGGACGGCGCGCCCTGCAACAACCGGCTCGACGTGTTCGCCGAGATGCGTCTCGCCGCCCTGATCCAGAAGCCACGGCTCGGCGCCGACGCGCTTCCCGCCGGTCGGGTGCTCGAGCTCGCCACGCTCGGTGGCGCTCGCGCGCTGGGACTCGAAGCCGAGATCGGCTCGATCGCCCCCGGCAAGCGCGCCGACCTGGTCGTCCTCGACCTGCGCGAGCCGCACCTCCACCCCGCGGTGGGCGACCCCGTATCGCTCGTGGTGTACGCGGCGTGCGCGAGCGACGTACGCGATGTGTTCGTGGATGGAAAGCCGGTGGTGCTCGGCCACGAGCTCCTCACCGCGCCGATCGACGAAATCGTGCGGGAGGCCGACCGCTCTGCGGCCGAGCTTCACCGCATGGTCAGCCCTTGAGGTGCGCCCGCACGGCCCCTTCGGCGTGCGATTCGACGAACCACAGCCACTTGTCGGTGCCGCGCGAGATCTCCGTGCAGATGTCCGACGAGTCCACGTCGCCCAGATCCGCCGTCTGGTCGATGGCCCGGCGGATGCGCTCGCCGAAGTTGGACAGCGCGGATGAGAGCGCCCACACGTGCTCTTCGCCGGTCGAGATCGTGAGCGGATACTCCGGCAGCTCGGAGCGCTCGGCCACCACGCGCGCGGTGCCCTCGGCGGTCCCGCCGAGCTGAACGACGCGCTCCGCCAGCAGGTCGACGTACTCCTCCACCGCTTCGTCGATCTCGTCGAACAGCTTGTGCAGGCCAATGAAATTCGGGCCCTTGACGTTCCAGTGGGCCTGCTTCGCCTGCGTCTGGAGATCGATCGCTTCCGCGAGCCGGTTGTTGAGCAGATCGCTCACCTGGCTCCGCACGTTCTCTGGAAGGTCGTTCATTGTCTCGTGCGCCATGATACCACTCCTCATGATTGACGGTTAATCGTGCGCTCGTCCCACTAAGTTGCCCGGAGCAGCGCAGTTCGCAACGTCCCCGCGTCGCCCGGCTCCTCGTGGCGCCGACCGTTGATGAAAAACATCGGTGTGCCGCTCACTCCGCTTCGCAGGCCGCTCTGAATGTCCTCCAGCACCCGCGCGCGGTGCACCTGCTGCTCGAGCTCCCGCTCCGCGCGCGCCGCATCCAGACCCAGCTCGCGCACGTACGCGAGCAGGTGCTCATCGTCCAGCGCAGCCTGTCGCCGGAACAAGAGGTCGTGCATCTCCCAGAACTTGCCCTGCGCGCCGGCCGCCTCGGCCACCTCGGCGGCGGACTCGGCGTGCGGGTGGGCTTCGATCACCGGAAAGTGCCGGAACACAAAGCGAACGCGCCGCCCCAGGTCGTGCAACACGGTCTTCAATTCGGGGAACGCGCGACCGCAGAACGGGCACTCGAAATCCGCGTACTGGATCAGCGTGATGGGCGCGTCGCGAGACCCCCGCACGTGGTCTCCTGCGCCCACGTCGACGGCGAGCAGGGTGGGGTGACGCGCCGGCACGTGCGTCGGCCCCTAGCGTGGCTTGATGAAGGTGCCGTCCTGGAGCTCGGCGTACGCCCGCCGTAACTGGTCCGGCGTGTTCATCACGATGGGGCCGTACCACGCCACCGGCTCCTCGATCGGCTTCCCCGACACGAGCAGGAACCGGATACCGGCGTCGCCCGCCTGCACCGTCACCGTGTCCCCGCTGTCGAACAGTACCAGCGACCGGTTCTGCACCTCGCCATTGCCTCCGCTCCCCCCGGGCACGAGCGGTCCCACCTGCTCGGTGCGGACAGCGCCCGGCTCCGAGGCGTCGCGGAACGTGCCGCCGCCCTCGAACACGTAGGCGAATGCGTGCCCCGACGTCTCGACCGGGAGCGACTTGCGCTTGCCCGGCGGGACCCACACGTCTAGATAGCGCGGGTCCGCCGCCACCCCCTCGACCGGGCCGGCCTTCCCCCAAAAGTTGCCGCAGATCACGCGGACGCGCGTGCCGTCGTCATCGGTCCCCTCGGGGATGTCGCCGCCCGAGATGTCCTGATAGCGCGGCCGGGTCATCTTCAGGGAAGACGGCAGGTTGGCCCAGAGCTGGAAGCCGTGCATGCGTCCCTGCGGATCGCCGAGCGGCATTTCCTGATGCAGGATCCCGCTGCCCGCGGTCATCCATTGCACGTCACCGGCTCCCAGGGCGCCCTTGTTGCCGAGGCTGTCACCGTGGTTCACCGTCCCCGCGAGGACGTAGGTGATGGTTTCGATCCCGCGATGGGGGTGCCAGGGGAACCCCGCGAGGTAATCCTCGGGGTCCTCGTTACGAAAGTCGTCGAACAGCAGAAAGGGATCGAATTCTTTGGTGTCGCCGAAGCCGAACGCCCGGCGCAACCGCACGCCGGCGCCTTCGATGGTCGGTTGGGATTGCACGATTCGCTTGATTGGTCGAATGGACATGATCGCTCCTCGGACTCTCGGGTTGCCGCGCTATGGTGGAGAACTCCAGCGGCGGCCCTGGGGTTCCGGTCACGCCTTCCCGTTCACGTTGAACCGCTGAATCGTCTCCGAGAGCTTGGCCGCGGCGACCGAGAGGTGCTGCGAGGTCATGGTGAGCTCGCCCAGGGAGGCGATCTGCTGCTCCGTCGCGGCCGAGGTCTGTTCGGCGCCCTGGGCCGCCGTCTCGGCGATCCCCGCGACTTCTTCCATGCGTTTCACGACCTCGCGGATCCGCTGCGTCTGACCCTCGGTCTCGCCCGCAAAGGCGCTGGCGAACTTCACGGTGGCGTTCAGGTCGCCGAAGATGGCGTCCAACGCCTGCCGGGCCGCCGCTGACACGGCGCCCACGCCCTGGGCCGTGCGGCGCCCCTCGTCCATCGCTGCGATCACTTTTCCGATCTGGTCCTGGGTCTGGCGCACGCGGGCCCGCACCTCCTCCGCCGACCGCGCGCTCTGCTCTGCGAGCTTGCGGACCTCGTCAGCCACCACGCGGAATCCCAGGCCGTGCTGGCCCGCGCGCGCCGCTTCGATCGCTGCGTTCAGCGCGAGGAGGTCGGTCTGGCTGGCGATACGGGTGATCGCATCCACGAGCTTTCCGATCTCGCGCGAGCCCAGCTCCAGCGTTCCGGCGGCGCGGGACACCTGGTCCAAGTGGTCGACGAGGGTCACGAGCAGCTCGCTGGCCCGCGCGATCTCCTGACCATGGCGCTGCGCCTGCTGCGCCACGCCGGCGATTTGACGCTCGGCTTCCTGCGCGCGCGCGTGC
>DASQAM010000185.1:0-2169 GCA_035635735.1 Gemmatimonadales bacterium
CGCGGTGAAGTGCACGGTGTTCCTCGCGGACATCCAGGACTTCGCCGCGATGAACGCCGTCTACGCCACGTATTTCCCGAACGATCCACCCGCGCGCTCCACGGTCGCCGCGAAGGGGCTCGCGGGGGGCGCGCGGGTGGAGATCGAGTGTATCGCGACGGTGGCGTAGAAGCGCTTACTTCCCGTTCACCGTGCGGGTCGCCATCCAGATGTCGAACCCTCCGAGACCGCCCCGACCGGCACCGCTGATGAAGAGCAGTGTGCGACCGTCGAAGGACAGGTTGGGGTGAAACTCAGCGAACCGCGAGTTCACCGGTTCGCCCAGGTTGACGGGCGTGGACCACGGGTCGTGCACGTTCTCGCGCGTGGCGACCCAGATATCGAAACCTGCGCCACCGACGGCACCGGGGCGGCGCGAGTTGAAGAATATCTCCCGTCCATCGCGGCTCACCGACGCGTGGTTGTCCTCGACGGTCGAGTTGAGTCCGGGCACCGCGACTGCGGGACCAAGCGTCACGCCGTCCTTCGTGACGCGCACTGCGTACAGGTCCGTCGTGATCGGGGGGTCGCCTCGGTAGAAAAACAGCGTGCCGTCTCCGTCGCCCTCATGACGTAGGAAGGTCGGTCCTGCTTCTGAATTCGTCGTGTTCACGTCAGGACCGAGACTCAGCGGCGTCTCCCAGCCCAGATCGTTCGGGTCGCGCCGCGAGACGTAAATGTCGCGCTGTCCCGTACCCACCCACCTATAGAAGAAGAACAGGCGGCCGTCTGGCGATAATGCGGGCCCGGCCTCGTTGTCTGACGTATTGATGGGTGACCCCAGATTGAGGGGCGTTGCCCAGGGGTCGTCGCGGGATGCGCGCGTGGCGACCCAGAGATCGAAGCTATCCTGCCACCCGTCCGGCGTATCGTTACCCAGCCCGCCCTGTCGATTCGACGTGAAGTAGAGCGCCAGCTCGTCCTTGGAGAGCGTGGGAGTCTGATCCTGGCAAGGGGAATTGACGGGCGCGGCGAGACGCACCGGCTCGGACCACGCGGAGTTGGCGAACGACATGGCCTGAATCCCCACTAGGTGCTCGTTACCGGACTCGGGGTCACAGGCCGCGAGCAAGGCAAGGGGGATCAGTGGAAATGGTCGATGAGCCGGCGCGCTTTTCATGGCACCTCACTATCGGGGGGCTGGAAAACGACGCGACCCATCCGGGCGGCTCACGGATGGGTCGCGGCACTTGTCCGAGGTAAAGCGGCACGGCGGTCCCAAGACACTACCTCTCAGGCGGCAGAAATAGCTCCCGTCCTGGAGGGTGTCAAGATGGAACGCTGCACCGACGCCCTTACGGAGCCGGCGCGACGTTCTTCACCACCGTGCCTCCCTTCATCACGAATACGACGCGCCGCAGTGCGCTGATGTCTTCGGCCGGGTTGCCGTCGACGCCGATCAAGTCGGCCTCGAGCCCGGGGGCTATGGCGCCGATCGTGTCTGCTAACGCGAGAGACTGAGCCGCGAGCGACGTCGCGGACACGATTGCGGCCATCGGCGGCTGGCCGCCGACCTGCACCCGATAGATCAGCTCTTCCCAATTCTTCCCGAAGGCACCGGCGACGGCGTCGGTGCCGAACACGATGCGGAGCTTGGGGCGTCGTAGCGCCTGCTGGAACACCGTGAGGACGAGGGGGACCGCCCGGTGCATGTGCGCGAATCCCTCCTCGGTGTAGTTCTCGATGCCGAGAAAGCGCGCCTTGTTGTCGAAGTAGTTCTGGAACACGAGGTACAGGTTCGGATCGAAGAACGTCCCGTGATCGGCCATGAGGTCGAGAGTCGCCTCATCGAGCAGTACGCCGTGCTCGATCGACGTCGCCCCGGCCAGCACGGCGCGCCGCGCGGCCTCCGCCGCGTGCGCATGGACCACGCAGCGCCGCCCGTGCGCTTTGGCTTCGCCACAAGCGGCCCGCAGCTCGCCTTCCGAGAGCGTCGGCCCGCCGCCTTCGCGAATGCTCTTCGAGCCGAGGATCTTGATCACGTCGGCCCCCGCGGCAACGCGCTGCCGCACGGTGCGCCGTAGCCCGTCGGCGTCGCCGTCCTCGGGCGTGATCCAGTCGAGTGACGTGATCACGCGCGGGCCCGGGATCGTGCCCCGCGCGATCGCGTCGCGCAGGTCGCGATCGAGC
>DASQAM010000186.1:0-1877 GCA_035635735.1 Gemmatimonadales bacterium
CCGTCGCGGCTCACCTCGAGCGTCGCGGCGGTCACCTGGCGGTTGAGCGCGTCGTACTGCGAGATCCCAAGATGCGTGAGCCGATAGGTCCAGCCGTATGGGCTCTTGATCGAGGCGGACTCGCCCGGCCGCAGGCTGGCCTCGGTCTCGGTCTTGAACGCCATGCCGGCGAAGGCCACGAACAGGATGACAATGCCCGTGTGCACGATGTAACCGCCGTAGCGCCGGCGGTTGCGGGCGATCAGCCGGCCGAGCGCCAGCCCATAGCCCTCGCCGTACTGGCGGTGCCGGGCGCGCGCCCCGCGGGCGAACTCCTGCACCACGGTCCCCACGACGAACCCGCCAAGCCCGATCGCCATGAGGGCGTAGAAATCGCGCATGCCCGCAACCAGCAGGATCAACGCCGTGAATACGCCGCCCGTGACCGGGACCGCGAACTGGCGCTGCAAGTTGGGAACCGACGCCCGGCGCCAAGCGATGAGCGGCCCGATGCCGGTGAGCGCGAGCAGCGCGAGTCCCAGCGGGATGTTCACCTGATTGAAGAACGGCGGACCAACGGTGACCTTAGTCCCCTGGACCAGCTCGGACAGAATCGGGAACAACGTACCCCACAGCACGGAGAACGCGATCCCGATGAACAGCAGGTTGTTGAACAGGAAGCTCGCCTCGCGGCTCACCATCGACTCGAGGCGCGCCTCGGCCGTGAGCAGTGGCAGCCGGTTGGCGTACAGTGCGAAGCTCGCCACTCCTGAAATGATCAGGAACGCGAGAAAGAAGTATCCGACGCTCGATTGGGTGAACGAGTGCACGCTCGAAATCACGCCGGAGCGCGTGATGAACGTGCCGAAGATCGACAACAGCCACGACCCGATGATCAGGGCGAGGTTCCACTTCTTCAACATCCCGCGCTTTTCCTGGATCATCACCGAGTGGAGGAACGCGGTCATCGTGAGCCACGGCAGGAGCGACGCGTTCTCCACCGGATCCCACGCCCAATACCCGCCCCATCCCAGCTCGACGTAGGCCCACCACATGCCGAGGCAGATCCCGATCGAAAGAAACAGCCATGACAACAACGTCCACTTGCGAATCGCGACGAGCCAGTCGGTGTCGAGCCGCTTCGACAAGAGTGCGGCGATCGCGAAGGCGAACGGGATAGTGATCGAGATGTAGCCGAGGTACAGCATCGGCGGGTGGAACACCATGCCGGGGTTCTGGAGCTGCGGGTTGAGGCCGTTCCCATCCAGCGGTGTGTACGGCAGTCGCTGGAACGGGTTCGCCTGCCCGAACAGCATGACCGAAATGAAGAAGGCGGCGACGAGCGACACCACGCCGGCGACGTACGGAAGGAGAGCGCGATGATGGCGCGGCGTGAGCACCAGCGCGAGCGATCCGAACACCGACAACACGGTAGCCCAAAACAGCAGGCTTCCCTTTTGGCCCGCGTACAGGGCCGACCAGGTGTAGAAGACCGGCAGATTACGGCTGGTGTACGCAGCGACATACTCGACGTTGAAGTCGTGCTGGAACAGCGCCCACTCGAGCGAGACGACGGCGACGAGCAGTGCGGCGCACATCGCGAAGACGGCGTGGCGGGCGCTGCGGGCGAGATCGGGACGATCCTTGAGCCCGCCCACGAACCCCGCCAGGGCGCCCCAGATGCCCACGAGCAAGGCGAGCCACAGCGCCAGGTTGCCGAGCAGCGTCATCTAGGCTTTCGGAACCGCTTCGTAGCGCGACCCGCACTTCGCGAGCACGTTGGTCGCGTAGATCACGCCGTCCCGCTTGAGCCGGCCCTCGACCACGACCTCCACGCTGTCGTTGAAGGTATCGGGCGGCAGGCCATGGAAGACGACTGGATAGCGCGCGCTGCCGTC
>DASQAM010000187.1:0-13849 GCA_035635735.1 Gemmatimonadales bacterium
CGGCAGTTCGGGGCCCACGCCATTCGCCTCGAGCGCGACCTGCACCGCTGGCACGCGAGCTTCTCGTTTCTGAAGGCCCCGAACGGCAACTTCGCGTTCAGCTTCTACGTCGCCCTGCTGGATCAGCCCGATATCAAGTTCGACTACGAGCAGCAGTCCTTCACTCGCTAGCCGTCCCCTCCAGATGACACACCAGGCCCGGCTCCGGTTGCCAACTCTCGCGTCGTTAGCGACTTACGTGTGGGCACGCCGCGTGCTTCTCACCGGGCGACCTGAAGCCTCGAGGATGCCATGCGGCTCTCGCTCCGCCATCTCCTACTAGTCGTCGCTGGCCTCACGGCCGGCGCGTGCCAGAACAACACCGTTACGAACGGCACCGGCACGTTGCCGCCGCCGCAAAACCTTTCGTACGAGCTCGACCCGAGCGGCGATCCCAATCAACCCGCCGGGATCAGACTCGCCTGGGACGTCGTGCAGAGCTCGGACCTCGCGAGCTACCGGGTCTACTCGCGCGGGAGCACGAGTAGCTCGTTCCTGCTGCGTGGTGAGACCACGTCCAATACGTTCCATGACAACGGTGTGCCGCACCTACAGTACTATGTGACCGCGGTGGATGTCGGCGGCGGCGAGAGCAATGCCAGCAATAGGGTGACGGTAAACGAATACCTCCAGATCGGCGCACCGCCCTCGCTGACGGGCATCACGCTCGACAGCGCGATCCACCTCGATTGGCAGGACACACCCGACTTCGCGCGCTTCAAGTGGTATCGCGTGTACAGCTCGGACTACAACCTCGGGCAAAACCTGTGCGTCAATTGGTCGCTCGAGGGGACGACGGTGTCGCACGAGTTTCTTGCGGCTCAGCTGCCAAACGGGGTGACGCGCTGCTTCGGCGTGTCTGCGCTCGATACGCTGGGGTACGAGAGCCTGTGGGCCCCCGTGTGGCTGGACACGCCTCGTCCCGACGCGCGCAACGTGCTGGTGTGGGCGTTGGGCGGCACGCACGATGCACAATCGGGCTTTCGCTTTTGGGATGACCTGAACGGCAATGGCTACGGCGATGCCGGGGAGCTCGGACTGGTGCAGAGCGGCACCCGGACCGACATCGATTTCGTGATTCACGTCAACGCTGCGGACTCGTCGCTCTGGTTCGTGCCGGTGTTCACGGGGACGAGCGCTCAGGTCTACAGCGCGAATCCCATCGCTGATCTCACCTCGATCGACCTCGCGCCTTCGAGCGGGTACAGCCGGGATTCGCTCCTCGCGCGCCCCGGTTTTGGCTACGTCTTCGAACTCGTAGACGGATCCGTGCGGCACTACGGAGCGCTGCGAATGACGCACGTCAGCCGCCAGTACGTGATCTTCGATTGGAGCGTGCAGACGGATCCGGGGAATCCTGACCTGGTGCCTCCGAAAGGGCCGGGGCTGACCGGGAGTCAGGTGACCGTCTCTCGGTAGCATCACCAGACGCGAAGCGCAAGCGGTTCCCAGGTATGAGTGGCCAGGTTTAGCTCCCTGGCCACTCTGCTTTCTGTCAACGGCTTGCGACTTGGCGTCTTGAACTGAGCTGCCCACGGTCCGCCGGAAGCTTGGCGTCTCGCACCTGCGCACGTAGCTTCCTCTCGCATGCCAGCCCCACTCTCGCTGGACGGGCACTCCCTGTCCATCGCGGACGTCGTCGCCGTCGCCCGCCGCGGCGTGCGCGTTGCCATCGCGCCGCACGCCCTCGCGGCCGTGACCGCGTCCCGCCGCACGGTCGAGGTCGCTGCCGCTCGCGGCGACACGATCTACGGCGTCAACACCGGCTTCGGGAAGCTCGCCCACGTGCGGATCAAGCCGGAGCAGACGCGGGAGCTGCAGCGGAATCTAATCCGCAGTCACGCGTCGGGCGTGGGCGACCCGTTGTCCGTGGACGTCGTACGGGCGATGATGCTGCTGCGGGCCAATGTACTCGTGCGCGGAACGAGCGGCGTGCGGCCGACGCTCCCCGAACTGATCGTCGAGATGCTGAATGCTCAGGTTCACCCGCGCGTTCCCTCCCAGGGGAGCGTCGGGGCGTCGGGCGATCTCGCCCCGCTCGCCCACCTGGCCCTGGCAATGATTGGCGAAGGCGCTGACGGCGCCGCGCTCCGGGCCAGTGGCCTGCGACCCATCACGCTCGAGGCGAAAGAAGGGCTGGCGTTCGTGAACGGGACGCAGGCGCAGACCGGGATGGCCGCGTTGCTGGTGCACGACGCCTGGGTGCTGTGGCGCACCGCCCATGCGGCGGCGGCGATGAGCCTCGAAGCGGTGCGGGGCACGCCCGACCCGTTCGACCCTCGGATCCACGACGCGCGGCCCCACCCGCTCCAGCAACGCTCGGCGGCGCTGCTGCGCGACCTGCTCGCCGGCTCGGAGATCCGCGAGTCGCACCGAGAGAACGACCCGCGCGTGCAAGACGCGTACTCCCTGCGCTGCACCCCCCAGGTGCTGGGCGCGGTCGGAGAAGGGCTGGCATTCGCGGAGCGGCTGGTCAAGACCGAGCTGAACGCCGCGACCGACAACCCGCTCGTGTTCGACGACGACGTGCTCTCGGGCGGCAACTTTCACGGGCAGCCCATCGCCCTGGCGCTGGACGTGATCGGCATCGTGCTCGCCACGCTCGCGGGCCTCGCCGAGCGGCGGATCGAGCGTATCGTCAACCCGGACTTGTCATCCGGGCTGCCGCCGTTCCTCGCCCGGGATCCAGGCGTCGAGTCCGGATTCATGACTCCGCAGATCGCGGCGGCGGCCCTGGTCGCGGAGTGCCGGGTGCTCGCAACGCCGGCGAGCGTCCAGTCCGTGCCCACCGAGGGGAACCAGGAGGACATCGTCCCGATGGGCATGACGGCCGCGTGGAAGGCGGAGCGCATCCTGGGGAACGCGGCGCGAATCGTTGCGGTCGAGCTGCTCGCGGGGGCCCAGGGGCTCGAATTCCTGAAACCCCTCGCGCCCGGGCAAGGAGTGCGGCGCACGTATGCGGCGGTGCGCAAAGTGGCGGAGGCGCTCGATGGCGACCGCCCCTTCACCGACGACATCGAGCAGATCACGAGCGGCCTGCGGGCGGGGGCGTTCGACCCAGAGGCAGCCTGAGCGGCCCCCGCGTCGTCCGCGCCCCACGCGGAACGGTGAAGTCGTGCCGCGGCTGGATTCAGGAGGCGGCGCTCCGCATGCTCATGAACAACCTCGATCCGGAGGTGGCGGAGCGGCCCCAGGATCTCGTCGTGTACGGCGGTACCGGGAAGGCGGCGCGCGACTGGCCCGCGTTCGACGCGATCTGCCACACGCTCCTCACGCTGGCCGACGACGAAACGCTGTTGGTGCAGTCGGGAAAGCCGGTCGGCGTGTTCACGACCCACCCGGAGGCTCCCCGCGTGCTCATCGCGAATGCGAATCTGGTCGGGCGCTGGGCGACCTGGGACGTGTTCCGTGAGCTCGAGCGCCTGGGCCTGATCATGTACGGTCAGATGACCGCCGGGTCGTGGATCTACATCGGTACGCAGGGGATCCTGCAAGGCACCTACGAGACGTTCGGCGCCATGGCACGGCGGCACTTCGGTGGATCGCTGCGCGGGCGTATCGTCCTGACGGGGGGCCTCGGAGGCATGGGAGGCGCCCAACCGCTTGCCGCGACGATGAACGACGGCGTGTGCCTGGCGGTCGAGGTGGACCCGGGGCGGGTGCAGCGTCGCCTCGAGACCCGCTACCTCGATCGCTGCACCGCCTCCCTGGACGAGGCGGTGGGCTGGTGTGAGGAGGCGAAGCGCACGGCGCGACCGGTCTCGGTCGGTCTGATCGGCAACTGCGCCGAGGTGCTGCCGGAGCTCGCACGCCGGGGATTCGTCCCGGACGCAGTGACGGACCAGACGTCGGCGCACGATCCGCTTAACGGGTACATCCCCGCGGGCCTGACGGTAGAACGGGCGGCAGCGCTACGGCGGAGCGCGCCGGCGGAGTACCTGCAGCGCTCCATGGCGAGCATCGCGGCGCACGTGGAGGCGATGCTCGCGCTCAAGCGTCGCGGAGCGGTGACGTTCGATTACGGCAACAACATTCGCGCCCAGGCGCGGGACGCAGGCGTCACCGACGCGTTCGACATCCCGGGCTTTGTTCCCGAGTACATCCGGCCCCTGTTCTGCGAGGGCAAGGGGCCGTTCCGGTGGGTGGCGCTGTCGGGCGACGCGGGCGATCTGCATCGCACTGATCGCCTGGTGCTCGATCTCTTCCCGGAGCACGAGCACCTGCATCGCTGGATTCGGCTCGCGCAGGAGCGGGTCGCGTTCCAAGGACTGCCCGCGCGCATCTGCTGGCTGGGCCAAGGGGAGCGGGCACAATTCGGCTGCGCGCTGAACGAGCTGGTGAAGCGGGGCGAGATCAGCGCACCCGTGGTCATCGGGCGTGACCACCTGGACACGGGTTCCGTCGCGTCACCGTTCCGCGAGACTGAGGCGATGAAAGATGGCTCCGACGCGATCGCCGACTGGCCAATCCTCAACGCGCTGCTCAACACGGCCTCGGGGGCGGCGTGGGTCTCGTTCCATCACGGCGGTGGCGTGGGCATCGGAAACTCGCTGCACGCGGGGCAGGTGAGCGTGGCCGACGGATCGGCGTCAGCGGGGCGGCGGCTCGAGCGCGTGCTCACCAACGATCCCGGCATCGGTGTAGCGCGCCACGCGGATGCGGGGTACGCCGACGCATTGGCCACCGCGCGCCGTCATGGGATCCGACTCCCGATGCAGGAGGGGGGGGCGGGCGACTGAGCACCCTGCTCGTTGGCGCGCGGCAGATCGTCACGTGTCGCGGCCCGGCGCGGGCTCGCCGGGGCTGGGAGATGACCGAGGTTGAAGTCCTCCACGACGCGGCCGTGCTGATCGAAGGCGAACGAATCGCCTGGGTCGGTCCGCGCTCCGAAGCTCGCGACCTCCATTCCGCATTCCGCATTCCGCAATCCGCAATCGACGTGGTCGAGGTGACGGGGGTGCTGTTCCCCGGCTTCGTCGATTGCCACACGCACGCGGTGTTTGGCCCGCCCCGGCTCGACGATCACGAGCGCCGGGCGCTGGGCGAGGACTACAAGACCGTGGCTGCCCGCGGCGGCGGTATCCTGCAGTCGGTGCGGGATGTGCGAGCGCTGGGTGAGAGCGAGCTCGTGGCGCTCCTGCGGGCGCGGGTGCGCGCCCTGCTCGCCTCCGGCAGCACAACCATCGAGGTGAAATCGGGCTACGGGCTCGACCCCGAGAGCGAGCTCAAGCAGCTCCGCGCCATCCGGGAAACAGCGACCGCCGAACGTGCCGCGCTGGTACCGACCTTCCTCGGCGCACACGAGGTTCCGCCCGAATTCCGTGACCGCCGCGCCGACTATGTCCGGCTGGTGTGCGAGGAGATGATACCCGGCGTGGCCCGCCAGCACCTGGCGACGGCATGCGACGTGTTTTGCGAGCCCGGTGTGTTCGACGTCGCGGAGACGCGCTCGATTCTCACCGCCGCGCGGCAGCACGGGCTGAAGGTGAAGCTGCATGCCGACGAGCTGGAGGGATCGGGCGGCGCCGAGCTGGCCGCCGCCCTCGGCGCCCTCTCGGCGGATCACCTCGCCGCGATCTCCGACGCGGGGATCCGGGCGCTCGCCGCGAGCGAAACGGTCGCGGTTCTCCTGCCCGCGACGATGATGTTCCTCGGGAAACGAACCCAGGCGCCGGCCCGTCGTCTGGTCGAGGCGGGCGCGGCTGTCGCGCTCGCGACCGATTTCAACCCGGGATCGTCACCCACGGTCGGGCTGCCGCTCGTGATGGCGCTCGGGGTCTCGCAGTTGGGCCTGCGCTATGCCGAAGTCGTGAGCGCGGTCACAGTCAACGCCGCGGCGGCGCTCGGCCTCGCTGCGGATCGGGGTCAGATCGCCCCGGGGTTTCGGGCGGACCTCGTGTCCTGGGGCGTGTCGGACTGGCGAGAAGTCGCATACTGGATGGGTGGACAGCTCGTAACCGCCGTCTGGACAGGAGGTTCCGCTTGTCCGCTTCCGGCGAGGCCCGTATCTTTAGGGGTCCATGTCAAAGCTTGAGAAGCTAAAGGAGAAGGCCCGGAGCCTCGAGGCCAAAGACCCGAAGGGGGCCATCGAGGCGTGGCAGCAGGTCCTCAAGGGACAGGAGGAGGACGGGGATCCGAACCCCGATCTCGCCATCTTCAATCGCATCGGCGACCTGCATCTCAAGGTCCGAGACCCCGCGCAGGCGGCAGACTTTTACGATCAGGCCGTGGACAAGTACGCCGAGCTGGGTTTCCACAACAACGCCATCGCGATGTGCAACAAGGTGCTGCGCAACGCGCCCGGGCGGCAAACGACCTACCTCAAGCTCGCCAAGTTGTACGCCTCCAAGGGCTTCATGGCAGAGGCCAAGCAGAATTTCGTCGAGTATGCCGAGCGGATGCACAAGGCCGGAAAGATCCAGCACGCCTTCGCCGCCCTGAAGGAGTTCGCCGACATCTCGGCGGAGAGCGCACACCTGCGCCAGACGCTGGAAGAGCACCTGCGGATGTACGGCGAAGAGCGGCGCCCGGGCGCCGGAACGGCCGCTCCCGCGGCGCCCAAGGCTCAACCGCCTGACGACCCATCGAAGTCGGGTAAGCGGAAGACATCGAGCTTGGTGTTCCTCGACGTGGATGCCCCACCGGCTGGCAAGCCGCCGCTCACGGGGCGCGTCCCGCCTCCTCCCAAGCTGCCGCCTAAGCCGGAGCCCAAGCCTGAGCCCGAGCCGGCGCTCGAACCGGAGCCGGTCGTCGAAAGCCTGATCGAGCAGGTCACGGCCGAGCCCGACACCTCACTCGAGATCGAGACCACGAGTGTCGTCGGTGGGCTCGAACCGAGCACCGCGGGAGGCATGCTCGAAGGGTTCGAGACGACGAGCGCGGAGTTCGGCGAGATCCAGCTCGACGCGCAGCCGGCGTCGTCGTTGCCGGATGAAGTCTCCCCGGATGACATTCCGCCGCCGGCGGAGTTCGAGCCAACCGTGGCCGAGGAGGAGAGCGCGCCCGATGCCGCGATCGAGCTCGAGCCGCTCTTGGAAACGGAGATCGAGATCGAGGCGCCGGTGGGGAAGGCTCTGCCATCGGTGACGCCGGTCGTGCCGAAGCGGCCCGGCGTCGGGGCGCCGCCGCGATTCGGAGGGGCGCGTCCGAAGGCGCCCGAGCCGCCGAAGGTCAAACCGGTCGTCCCGACGCGACCGGGCCCGCCGGCCCGCAAGCCAATCGTGGAGGTGCCCCCGCTCGAGCTCGAGCCGGACTTTGACACCGGCGCGACCGACGCGGGGCACGAGGTCGACGATCAGCCACTGGCGATCGACGATGCGGGCGTGGAGAGGGTCGGCGGCGGCCGCCGCTCGGGCGCGATCGACCTGAGCCTGGACGGCGTCGTGACGCAGGGGGACGAACCCGGATCGCTGGTGTTCGCCGACATCGATGCGCCCCCGGTAAAACCGACGATCGAGCAGCTCGAAGCGCGGGTTGCCGATGACCCGGACGATCCCGAAGGGCACCAGGCGCTGGGCGAGGCGCTGATCGAAGCGGGCGAGCGGGAGCGGGGCATCGAGGAGCTCGACCTGGCGACGACCGGCTTCGAGACCCGGGGGAACCTGCGACAGGCGCAGGATCTGGTGGACGAGATCCTACGACTCGATCCCAACAGCGTGCGGCACCGACAGAAGCAGGTCGAGTTCGCCTTCAAGTCGGGCGACAAGGTCAAGCTGATCGACGCCTACCTCGAGCTGGCGGACACGCTGCTGCGAAGCGATCTCCCCGACAAGGCGCGGGCCGTCTACAAGCGCGTTGCCGAGCACGATCCCGCCAATGAGCGCGCCAAGGCTGCGCTGGCGATGCTCGCGCCGGTGGCCACGCCGCCGCCCGAGCCGCCGGCGAAGCCAAAAGCCAAGGGCCGGGATACGGAGGGGAAGACCGCGGCTCGCGACGCGAAGATGAAGGTGCGGGACGAGGCGGCGGAGGCGGGAGACTTCGTGGACCTGAGCGCGATGATCCTCGGGGAGGACCTCCCCGTGCGCGACACGCGCATGAAGGTCGCCGACGAAGAGCCGACCGGCGACGAGGAGCGAGACTTCCAGGAGATGCTTGCGCGCTTTAAGCAGGGGATCGACGAAAACATCGACGAGGGCGACTTCCAGTCGCACTACGACCTGGGCGTCGCCTTTAAGGAGATGGGGTTGCTGGACGAGGCGATCGCAGAGCTGCAGAAAGCGCTGCGGGCGCCGGATGGAAAACTGCGGAGCTCGGAGGCGCTGGGCGTGTGCTTCATCGACAAGGGCGCCTACGTCGTCGCGGAGTCGATCCTGCGGCGCGCGCTCGACCTGCCGGCCTCCGGCGATCAGGAGCGCCTGGGTATCCTGTACTGGCTGGGCCGCGCCCTCGAGGAGCAGGGCAAGCGGGTCGAAGCGCGCGAGCTGTACGGCCGGGTGTTCGCCGTGGACATCCGATTCCGGGACGTGCGGGAGCGCGCCAAGGCGCTCGCCAAGGCGAAATAACGTGAGCCAGCAGGTCGTTCCGGTCGCGCTGCGAGACCTCCAACGGCCGGTGGCCGGGGAGCTCGAGCGCGTCGCCGACGAGCTCGGGCGGATCATTGCGGCCGACTTTCCGATCATCGCCGAGGTGAACGAGCACCTGGTGCGCATGAAGGGGAAGCTGTTCCGCCCCACGCTGCTGCTGCTCTCGAGCCAGGCGGCGGGCGCCACGGATCCACGGGCGGTGACGCTCGCCGCGGTCGTCGAGTTGATTCACCTCGCCACCCTGGTGCACGACGACTCGGTCGACCATTCGGTGCTGCGGCGCGGGATGCCGACGCTCAACGCGCTGTTCTCGCACCAGGTCGCCGTGATCATGGGTGACTATCTGTACTCGCGGGCGATCATCGAGCTGGTCCGCCTGGACGATCGCGAGCCGTTGCGGGTGTTCGCCCGGGTGACGAACGAGATGACGATCGGTGAGATGCGCCAGCTCGAGGCGCACGATAAGCTCGCGTACAGCGAGGATCAGTACGATCAGCTCATCCGTGCGAAGACGGCCTCGCTCTTGTCGGGGGCGTGCGAGGTCGGCGCGCTTCAGGGACCGACGGCGTATCGTGAGGCGCTGGCCCGCTTCGGCATGCGGCTCGGCATGGCCTTCCAGATCGCCGACGATCTGCTCGACTACACGGAGGCGGAGGCGGTGACGGGAAAGCCGTCGGGGCTCGACCTGCGGGAGCACAAGGTGACCCTGCCGCTCATCGCGGCGCTCGGCGCCATGCCACCCGCCGACCGCCGGCTCGTGGCCGAGCTGATGGCGGCGCCCGAGCCGGCGGACGCGCTGGTGGCTGAGGTGGTGCGGTGTGTGGCGTCGGCCGGGGGCCTGGATTACGCCCGGCGCCGCGCGCTCGAGCTGGCGCAGCAGGCGGATGGGGAGCTTGACATCCTGCCCATGTCGCCGGCGCGCGATGCCCTGCGCGACAGCATTGCGTACGCCGTGGAGCGGCGCAGCTAACCCGTGGCGCAAGGCCCGCGCAGGCCGCTATTTTACTTTGGCGTGCTGGCCACCGGCTTCGTGCTGGGCGGTTTCGTCCACTCGCTGCTGCGGCGCTTCCTGCCGCAGGGGCCGGCGAAGGAGATCTTCACCTGGTCGGTGACCCCCACGCTGGGGCCGGTCCACATGGACCTGCTGGTGGTGTCGATCACTCTCGGGCCGATCGGACTCGACGTGTCCCTGCTCGCGCTCGTGGGAGTGGCGATCGCGTACTACGTCGCCCGATCGATCTTTTGAAGCGAGGCGCGTTATGTTCGGGGACCTGTCGTTCAGCCACATCCTGATCCTGCTGCTCGTGCTGGTGCTGGTCTTCGGCGCGAAGCGGATCCCGGAGATCGGATCCTCGTTGGGGCAGGGGATCAAAGAGTTCAAGCGCAGCCTCAAGGACGCCACGAGCGACGACCCGCCCACCGCCCCGCCGCGCGGGGTCCAGCCGCCTACCTCGAGTCCCATCTCCTCGGGCGATCCGAAGCGCCTGAGCGACTAGCTCTCGCCGGCGGTCGCCGGTCGCAAGATCTCGCTGCGGCGGTCCACGATCTTGGCGTCCGCGTGCAGCGCGGCGATGAATTGCTGCAGTCGCGCCTGCTCGATGGGCCGGAGCAGCGATTCGCGCTGCTGGTCCCGCTGCTTGAGCCACGCGGCGGAGTCGGCGCCGGCGCGGGCCAGGGCCTGCAACACGAACCAACCCGTTTCGCCCGCAACGAGGCCGCTGCGCTCACCCTGCCGTAGCCCGAAGGCCGTCCCCAGCACGACCGGATTGCGCGCGAACTGGGCGGGCGCGGTCACGCGGGTGAACGGGCCCAGTTTCTCGACCTGGTACCCCCGTGCCCGGCCCGCCACCATGAGATCGCTGGCGTCGTGCAGCGCCGCAATCGCCTGCTCCGCCCGCTCGCGCGCCACCTTCTTCTTCTTCTCGTAGCGCGCCGCAGCGAGCACCCGGGCCCGAACGCTCGCCAGCAGCGGGACGCCCCCCGCCTCGAGGGAATCGAGCCGGAAGACGTAGCTCGCCTGCGGCGCGTCGATCACCGGGCTCGTCTCGCCCGGTCGGGCCTCGAAAGCCCACACGCTCACGTCGGGTACCGTGGACGTGCCGAGCGTCAACCGCTCCCCTGCTATGACCTTCGGCGCGTGCGCGAGCGGGAGGTTGAGGCGGTGGGCGGCGCTGTCCAGCCGGCTGCCGTCGTTTTGGTCCGCGGCCAGGTGGTCCAGCGTGTCCGTGCGCGCATCCACCGCGTCCAGATGGGCACCCTGGAGCGCGATGGGAACGAGGATATGACGCAGGCGCACCGAATCGCCCTTGGCGGCGTCGATCCGGATGAGGTGAAGCCCAAACTGGGTGAGCACGGGCTCGCTGAGCACACCCGGCGTCAGGCGGCGCACGGCGGCGGCGAACGGCGCGACGAAACCGGCCCCGGTGCGCTTCGCCCACCCCAGGTCCCCGCCACGCGTACGCGATGCCGAGTCGGCGGACTCCCGTTTCGCGACGTCGTCGAACTTGGCCTTGCCTCCCGCGATCTCATCCCGCAAGGCGCGCGCATGCGCACGGGCCGCCGCGCTGTCCGCGGCGCTCGGGACGCGCGACAAGTTGACGTAGCTGACCCAGGCCGCCGCGGGTCGCTTGAAATCGTCCCGGTGCGCGCCGTAGTAGCGCTCCAGCTCGGCGTCCGACACTGGAGCGAGCGAGTCTGGTATCTCCTCCGGGTGGACGGCGAGCAGCGCAACCGTCACCGATTCGTGTTGGTCACGCCAGGTGCGCCACAGCTTCGCGTCGGAAACGTAGAGGTCGGCCGTCAGGTACTCTTCCAGCTTGCGCTGCGGCAGGTACTCACGGTACAGCTGCTCGACCTGAGACGCGAACTCCGAGCCGGCGCTCGAGATGTAGCGCTGCCATTTGGTGATGTCGAACTGACCGTTGGTCTGAAAGGTCGCATCCTGGAGCATCTGCTGCAGGATCTGCGGCGGGGGCGAGCTGCGTGCGGCCTGGATGATCTCGTCGTCTGAAACCGTGATGCCGAAGCGGCGGTACGCCCGATCGAGCAGGATCTTCTGGATGAACTGGTCGGCGACTCGATCCTGCACCTGTCGCTCGTCCTCGCGGCTCAGCCGTCCGCCTCCCTGTTGCCGTCGATACTGCTCGAGGGTCGCCTGATACTGTTGTTGAAACGGCTGGGAGCGTACGACCGTGCCGTCCACCTTGAGGACGACGTCTCTGCCACCGCCGACGATATCGGTGATTTGTCCGTACGCCATCCACCCGATGAAGCTGATCGCCACCACCCAAAAGACAGGCTTTGTGATCTCGCGCATCGCGCGCATCATATGCCGAAAAACTCCTACCAGAGCAGGTGAGAAGGGGCCTAAGTCTAAAAACGACAAGGCGAAAACTCAAGCGACCAGGCGCGTTTCCGATTGACAGCGCGCCCGAGCAAACACTATCTTTGTCCAACTCCCGCAAGCACTTAGGGCGTGGCCTACACTAGCGAAATAGAGAAGCTAGAAAAGCGGTGGGCGGAGAACCCTAAGGGACGTAACTTCGCCCCCCTGGCCGACGCCTATCGTAAAGCAGGAGAACTAGATAGGGCCATCGAGCTGTGCACCGCCGGTCTCGAGCGGCACCCCGACTACGTCAGCGCGCACATCGTCTTCGGGCGCTGCCTGATCGATCAGAAGAACGACCCCGGGGCCTCCGAGGTGTTTCGCAAGGTTCTGGCGCTCGACCCCGAAAACGTCCTGGCGCTCAAGATCCTGGCGGAAATCGCCGAGCGCGGCGGTCGATACGACGAAGCGGCCGACTGGCTCAGTCGGCTGCTCTCGGCCGATCCGATGAACGGCGATGCGGCTGAAGCATTGGCGCGAGCCAAGGGCCGGGCGGCCCAGTCGACGCCGACGCCCGATCCGGTCGCACGGCTCGTGCCCGAAGCGGCTCGGCCGCCCAAGCCCAACCGGGATCTGGTGATCGAGCACGCGTCGGAGGAGCCGACCTCACCCAGGCTCGACGTGAAGGGCACGCCGGCCGACATCGAGACATTTGACGGGACGCTCGACTTCAACGCCGTCGCGCACAGTGCCGCCAAGGCGGACGGGATCGAGGTGCAGGAGGAGGTCGTGCTCAAGCCCCAGGAGTTGGTGGTCGAGGGCCTGGCGCACACGCAGTTCGAGAGCGGGATCTTCGCGATGCCGCCGGACACAGCGGAGTCGGAAGACGAGCCGACGATCGATCTGCCCCTGATCATGCCTGACGAGGTGTTGGAGGACGCGCCCGCCGCGCCTCCCCCGCCCCCCACGCCGCCGTCCCCAGCGACCCCCGCTCCGGCAGCCCAGCGGGCACCCGCCGTCGCGGGGGCCGCTGGTTCCGTCGGCGCTCAACCGCCGGCGGCAGTCGCGCTGTCGGACGACGATGGTGCCGCCGACACGGCCGCCCTGTCGCGCGCCGAGCCGATGCTCACCGAGACGATGGCCGAGTTGTACCTGCGACAGGGTCACCCGGAGGAGGCGCTCCGCGTGTACGAGGCGCTCCTGGCGAAGCGACCCAGGGACGCGCGCCTGCGGGGACGGGTCCAAGCGCTGGCGGGTGGTGGGGCGAGGGAAGTGGGCCGCGGCACCGGTGAGACGGTGCAGATCTTCCTGAAACGCATTCTCGCCGGCCGACCGGGCGCCCCCGCGCACTCGGCGCCGGCGGCCAGGTCTCCGCTCGAGGACGCGTTCGCGATCGCGCACTCCGATGCCGAGCCGAGCTCTACTCCTGACGTGGTGTCGCCGGGCGAGGCCACCCGGCCGGCGACGGACAGCCTCTCGCTCGATCAGGTGTTCGGGGACGAAGGCTCGCGGAGCTCAGGTGCGGCACCGGAGGCTGCGCCCCCGGCGCCGTCGCCGGCTCCGCAGGACACGGGTGGGTTCTCATTCGACCAGTTCTTCAGCCCGAGCGAACAAGCGGCGGGCGGCGGGGAGGTCGCACCCGCGACGCCCGAGCCGCCGGCGCGGAGCTCGGGCGGGAGGCTCCGGCCGCCGGTGGAGGACGAGGGCGACCTCGATCAGTTCCAGGCCTGGCTCAGGGGCCTCAAGTCCTAGTGCACATCGCCGTACTGAACGGCCCAAACCTGAATCTGCTGGGGGAGCGGGAGCCGGAGCTGTACGGGCACATCACCCTGGCGGAAATCGAAGCACGAACGCGCGAGCAGGCACGCGCGCTCGGGGTCCAGGTGTCGTGGACGCAGACCAACCACGAGGGTGAGCTGGTCGATGCGATCCAGGACCTCAAAGGGAAGGCGGACGGCCTGCT
>DASQAM010000188.1:0-3346 GCA_035635735.1 Gemmatimonadales bacterium
AAGGGGGGAGCCCCCCGGGTGTACCGGCTCCCCTCCATGGTCGAGGTCCCCACCGCAATTCGTGGCAAGCTCCCTCCCGTCACCCGCGTGATCGGGCTCGACACCGAAGCAGAGTTCCTCTACGTCACGACTGCCACGAAGGACACGACCGCCAAGAAAAAAAAGGATGCGCGCGCCAAGAAAGACACCACCGCCACGACCCCGAAGAGCGACGTCTTGGCGCTCGATCTCGGTAGTGCGCGAGTGGACACCGTGGCCTCAGGGATAGAGCAGGCGACGCTCGGTCCGGATGGCACGCTGTATACAGTTGACGCCAAGCGCCGGGTCGTGACGCTCGCACGGCGCGTGCGGGTCGCCTGGCCGCAGCCTCTGCCGGGCGTGCCGCTGCAGATGTTCGGCGCCGCCGACCAGCGCCTGGTGGTGGCCGACCCGCCGGCGCTCGTCACCGCCGCCGCCGATCAACCGCCCACCAGTCGACCCCTGCCGGCTGGGAGTGACGTGGCAGCGACGCGCTGGGGCGACCTGGTGGCCGTCGCCGCCGACTCCGGGGTGGTCCTGATAGACCCGCTCGGTCGACGCGAGGCCGGGTTCGTCCCGCTCGCCGATCATCCGCGGGCGCTGGTGTTCTCGCCGTCGGGTCATCGCATCTATGTCGCCAGACGCACGGAGCCGGGCCTGGCGGCGATCGACCGCTACGACCGCGAGGAGATCGACGGCATCGCTCTCCCGTTGCCCGCGGCAACCATCCGACTGGACCCGCTGGGACGCTGGTTGTTGGCCAAGCCGGCCGCGGGAGATTCTGTATTCGTCGTAGACCTTCCGGTGAAGCGGCTCGTCGGGACGCTCGCGAGTGCGTGGCGGACCGACCTGCCGGCCGTCGCCCCGGACGGCGCCCTGTTGGTGCGCCAGGGGGACGACGTGGTGGCGTACCGGCCCGACTCGCTCGCGGCGACGGGACGCGTGAAGGGAGGCGGCGCCGACCTGTGGATGCTCACGGAGTGGCGGCCCCGCGGCGCGTATCGGGGCGCGTTCGGCGACGCGGGCGCGCAGGCCGACCAGGGCGTGGCGTCCGATACGGCGGGACCCGAGGGACCGATGTACGTGCAGGTGTCGACATCGCAGAACGAGGCCTGGTCGTCGGAGATGGCGCAACAGCTCACCCGCGCGGGACTCGCGGCGCGCGTGCTCCAGCCCAAGAATCCCGACGACGGCTACCGCGTCGTGCTCGGGCCTTACCCCACGCGGGCACAGGCCGAGGGCATCGGCCGCAAGCTCGGCCGCCCCTTCTGGATCTACCAACCGACGCCGTGACCGTCCGCCCCCTGCCGCGCTCGCGCCTCGACGCGCTGGTGCCGTCGCTGGTCACGGGACAGGCGCTCATCGCGCTGGTGCCGGCGACGGGAGACCTGAAGTGGGCGGCGGGAGCCGCGTGGGACGTGGCCCGCGCCGCGGCGCTCACCGACCGGCGGATCGCGCTGGTCGACCTGTGGCTCGAGCACCCGACGCTGCATGAAGCGGTCGGTCTCACGCCCACCGAAGGGATCGTGGACGCGTTCGAATACGACGTGTCGCTCACCAAGGCGGCGCACGAGGTCGACCGCGTGTTCTTCATCCCCGCGGGCACGGTGACGGCGCACGCGGGTGACCTGTTCGCGAACCCCCGCTGGAAGAAGCTGCACGGCGGCTTCCGGGTGGAGGACGCGCTGCTGCTCTTGTATCTCTCCGCGGGCGCGCTGGCGCGCCTGTCGGCCGTCCCGGACGGATTGATCGTCTTGTCGCCCGACGGCTACGAGCCCGAGTCGTCGATCGGTCAGGGCATCACCGCGGCGATGGAGCGCGGCATGCCGCTGCTGGGCGTGGTACGCGACCGCTGGACGCCGGCGGTGGCATCGGCGCCCGACCCGCGATCGGTTGCGCCCCCCCCGGGACGGATCTCCGCCTCGGTGCGGCGCCCGCCGCATCGGCTCGCCCGTCCGGTGCTGGTGGCCGCGACGTTGGCGGCGGGTGCGGCCGGCGGTTGGGCCCTGCTCGCCCGCGGGGCCGAGCAGCGCCGGGTGCCGCCTCCCGCGGTCGCCGCTCCCGTGCGTGCACGACCGGTGGCCGCCGCCCCGGCCCCGCCGCGCGTCGATTCGCTCGCCTGGACCGTGCAGCTCGCGGCGTACGCGAGACTCGACAAGGCGCTTGCCCTTGCGGATCGCCTCACGGCGGACGGCGTCACGCCCTTTGTGACTCCGGTCGCGCTGGACGATCGCCGGGGGAGCGCGGTGTGGTATCGCGTGCTCGCCGGCGCGTTCCCCACGCGCGACTCCGCCGTCGGCGCCCGCGCCGGAATGTGGAAGCGCGGTCTCGCCGCGCGTGGTCAGGGTGATGTGCTGCGCGCGCCGTATTCCTTTTCGTTGAGCGACCGCGCGCCCGCCGCCAGCAGGCTGCGAGAGCGCGGCATTCCGGCCGTGCCTTGGGGCACGGGTGCGCGTTTGCTGGCGGGCGCGTTCGAGACGCCGGAACAGGCCAGCATCCTCGAAGCACGGCTCAAGCGGGCGGGCGTTCAGGCCAGGCTCGTCACCAGGATGGGAGGGGGCACCACTCCATGAGATTGACCCGGCTCGAGCTGTCGGGCTTCAAGTCGTTCGCGGGCGCGCTGGAGCTGCCGTTCGAAGCGGGCGTGACAGCGATCGTGGGTCCGAACGGCTGCGGCAAGTCCAACATCTCCGATGCCGTCCGCTGGGTCCTGGGCGAGCAGTCTCCCCGCTTGCTGCGCGGCGGCAAGATGGAAGACGTCATTTTCCAGGGTTCGACGGGGCGGCGGCCGGTGAACGTGGCCGAGGTCTCCCTGGTATTCAATAATTCGGACGGGACGCTGCCGATCGCCTATCAGGAAGTCGTCGTCACGCGCCGGCTGTCCCGCTCGGGACAGAGCGAGTACCTCCTCAATCGCTCCGCGGTGCGGCTGCGTGACATTCAGGACCTGCTGCGCGGCACGGGCCTGGGCGCCGACGCCGCCGTGGTGATGGAGGCGAGGATGATCGAGGCGCTGCTCTCCGAAAAGGCGGAAGAGCGGCGCGCCCTGTTCGAAGAGGCAGCCGGTATCGGGCTGTACCGCGATCGCAAGACCAGCACCGAGCGCCGGCTCGAAGAGACGGCGGCGGATCTCGCCCGGCTCGAAGACCTGGTCAGCGAGGTGCAGACGCAGGTGCGGAGTCTGGCGCGGCAGCGCGGCAAGGCGGAGCGCTACGGCAAGATGATCGAGGAGCGCTTTGGTATCGCGTTGACGCTGGTGCGGCGCGAGCTCGAAGACTTCGATCTGACGCTGGGCGGACTGGGGCAGCGGGCCGAGCAGCTGGCGGCA
>DASQAM010000189.1:0-4484 GCA_035635735.1 Gemmatimonadales bacterium
CCCCTGGTCGCGTTCGCCGGAGAGCTCGACGATGAGCAGGGGCGAGGGCTTGAGCAGCAGCGTGCCGATGTATTCACCGAGCCGGCCATTGTAGAAATTCCCACCCGCATACGTGAAGGACCAGCTGACGCGGCGTTTCGATGCCCGGGCGTAATCGATCCGGTATCTCAGAAACGTGTACGAGCCGGTCGGGATCGTATCCCCCGGCGCGATTCCGAACGGCGCATCCAGCCGCTCGGCTTCCGGATGGGCGGCGATGGCAAACTGATCTCCATTCTGAAAGGCCAGGTTGAGGGCCGAGAGTCGCCCGAACACCGTCTCCCAGCGGCCATTCAAGTCGGTGACGAGCACGGCGATCAGCTCGAAGGCGGCCCGGGAGAGCCAGCGAGCGAGCCAGGGGGCCGTGGCGCGGGGGAGGTAGTTGAGCGCCAGGTTGAACTGCTGCACCCCTGGGCGCGGCACGAAGCCGAGCGCCGGCTGAAACCCGTCGCCCACGCGGTAGTAGCCGAGGAAGTTGTTCCACGTGTCGTTGGGGTAAAACAGGCTCACGCCCGCCGCGGTCTTCGATCCCGTGAGGTTTCGCCCGTCCATGGTCAGGCCCCACAGGCCCAGCTGTGCGTTCTTGTCACCCAGCACGTGTGAGCTCTGGAGGAAGACGTCGGCGCCCGCCAGCCAGCTCCCGGTCGCGCCGGTGGGGTCACCCGCCGTGCCGATGAACCCCAAAGACGACTCACCGAGCACGTTCTGCTTGACGCGCACCACCGCCACGTCGGTCGCAGGCACGAGACCAGGTACGGCGCCGGTGCGCAAGGCGAGCAGGCCGAAGCTCGTCTCGCCCACGCGGCCGCTCTCCTTCGTGCCCACCGCGATCGGCACGGTTTGCCCGTTGAACAGGCCGATGCGGCGGCTCCAGAACGGCACCACGTCCGGGGAAATGCCGGGCCCGAAGTCGAAGATGTCCGTGCCTTCGAGGAAGAACCATCGTTTCTCGGGGAAGAACAGGCTGAAACGCGAGACGTTGGTGCGCCGCTGATCGACTTCCGTTTCCGCGAAGTCGGTGTGTATTGAAAGGAAGGCAAGCGTATTCGAGCCGATGCGCTGGGTGGCGTCGAGGCTCCCCGTTACGGTCGTACTCCAGGGCGCCGCCGGCGCGACAATCCCGCTCGCCGTGACGAGGGCGGGGCGCACGCTCAAGCCTCGGTCGAGCCGCAACGCCGGCAAGTCGACCAGCCGGCCCGCTCGACTCATCTGCGTGATGCGCCAGTTGCGGCCCGGAAACGCCCAGCGCTCGGTCTCGAGCTTCCGCTGCACCCGGCGCTGCACGTTGAAGCCCCATTCGGTGAGGCCGGGCTTGTAGAGCAGGCTCTTGATGGGAATGCGAATCTCGACCGACCACCCTGTGGCAGATCGCGCGGCGGACGCTTCCCAGATCGTATCCCAGTCAGGGTTCTCGCGCCCGCCCAGACGCTGTGCCTGCTCGGTGATCAGGGCGTCGTAGCGCGCGCCGTCCGGATTCACGGCGAACACATAGCCCGACTGCTCGTTGAGAAACGGATCGAGCACGATGCGCACGTGATCTTCGGCCGACAGGTCGGCATCGCGCGCGCGGGAGAAGCTCGTGATCCTGTCAGGGTCGGGATCGTCGCAGCGAATCCCGAACACCAGCACGTCGGCGTTGGCCAGGACCTTGACGACCGTCCGCTCGGACGAAACGGTGCCAAGGTCCGGCTCGAATTCGGTCAACAGGGCCGAATCGGCCGTGGCCCACACCGGCTCGCGCATGCGCCCGTCGAGTTCGATCGGCTCGGTGAGTGGGCTCACGCGCAGCCTCGGACGGTCGAGATCTTGCCCCGCTAGCGCGCTCACCCCTGCCAGGGCGGCAAAGCTCCAGACGAGTAGCTTCACGCGGGATTAGTCCCCCGCAGGTCCCGTTTTCTTACGCGGCGCCGCTCGTGTAAGAAATCGCAGGGTCGAAAGGACTATTAAGAGATCGAGCAGCTCCGACCAAGCCTAGACGAGGTGATTCGCGCGCACGGGGATGCACTCGAGCGCGTGGCGTGGGGCTACGTCGACAACGCACCCGACCGGGAGGATCTCCTGCAGGAGATCCTGATGGCGCTGTGGCGCGCGCTGCCCCGATTCCGCCGGGAGTCGTCGCTCCGCACGTTCGTGCTTCAGGTGGCGCACAACCGCTCGATCACCTTCGCGACGCGGCGGCGCCACTTCGCAGACCTGCCCGACGAGGGCCTGCTCCCCGACCCGACGCCGCTCGTCGAGGAGCGGCTGATCGAACAACAGCACCGGGACCGGCTATTCGCCGCCATCCGCCGGCTTCCCGAGGCTCAACGCCAGGCGGTCATGCTGCATCTCGAGGGGCTGTCGCAGCGCGAGATCGCGGCGCTGCAGGAGACGAGCGAGGGCAACGTCGGCGTCCGGCTGACGCGAGCGCGCAAGGCGCTCCGCGCACTGCTCGTCGAGGAGGCGGGATGAGCGATCCGACGCTGTCGCGTGACTGGGAGGGCTGGCAGGCGCTGTGGCGCCGCGCCGGGGACGCCGGCGCCGTGGCCCAGGATGCACCGCACCAGATCGCGCGGGCGCGCCGCGGGCTGCTCGTCACGCGACTGGTCGAGAGCGCGGTTGCCGGGGCTGCGATCCTCATCACGGCAGCCGCGCTGCGGCACGCGGGCAATCCGTTCGAGGCAGCGCTGGGACTCGTGGTCGGTGTGAGCATCGGCCTTCTCTGGATCCGCCGGATCCGGCTGCGTGACCGGGAGGACGCCGGCGTGGCGGACAGTAGCCCCGGGCATCTCGCGGTCCTCGAGAGCGTGAGACGTCAGGAGGTACGGCTGGCGCACTTGATCTGGATCGTGCTCCCGCTCGAGCTCGCCTTTCTCACCCCGTGGTGGGTGATCGGCAGCCGGGTGCACCACCGGAGCCTGACGGACCCTGGGTCGTGGCAGACCGTGTGGCTGCCGATCGTTGGAATGGTGGCGCTGTTCGTGTGGTCGCTGCGGCTACGAGGACGCGCGCGAGCGGAGCTTCGGGCCGTCGCGCGACTGCGCGAACAATTCAATTCACCTGAGTGGGGAGGAATAGCGTGAACCGCACGTCAATCATGTTGATGGCGATCGCCACGGTGCTCGCCGCCGGGCCCGCGTCTGCGCAGACTCGGCCGACTGCGCAGGAGGAGATGCGCACGGCGCAGTTCTTTGTGGGCAAGTGGAACTGCGCGCACACCGTCGGAGACTTCTCCGGCACGTATACCACGACATACGCATCAGCGCTCGGGAGCGCGTGGCTCGAGCAGACCTACGATTTCCCGGTTACCAGGGAGGATGCGGCCGTCCACGCCGAATACTTCCTGGGCTACGACGTCCGGGTGGACCGGTGGGTACGCTTCGGGGCGCACAGCAACGCCCAGTACTACGGGATGATCGGCACGCGTGCGGACAACGTCTGGTCGTGGAGCTACGTCCTGCCGGGACCGGCAGCCCGGACGGTGTGGACCAAGCAGTCGGACGCCGAATACACGGTGGACGGGCCGAGCTACCCTGCCAATGGCAAGATGGTCACTGAGCACCACACCTGTCGCAAGGCGTCATGATCAAGAGCCGGGAGTGCCGAGCCTTCGCGCAGGCGGCGGCACGCGCGGAATTAGGACGGGGGTAGAGATGCTCGCTCGGGTGGCGAGCCGAACCGTTTGATCGCACGCTCGTGTGCCTTGCGCCGTTCCTGGTCCCGGTCGCGTGGTGCGGCGGTCGTCTGAAGACTGTGGATCAGGCGGTGGGCCGCTGCCGTCACTTCGTCCACAGCTCGCTGAAATACCACCTCATTGGCGCGCGACGGCCGCGTCGCGCCGCTGAGCTTGCGCACGAACTGCAGCGCGGACGCGCGGATCTCGTCTTCCGTCGCAGGGGGTTGGAAATTCGCTAGCGTCTTGATGTTTCGGCACATGCTCTCGCCTCACCGGGATGCGGGAACCGGATAATACTGCGGCGGCAGCGAGGAGGGTGAGGCCCCCGTTCAGCGGCTCTGGTAATCGGTGAAGACGTAGTCTCTCGACTTCACGATCGTGTGGCACCCCAATCCACACTTGGCGTCGTTCCCCTGCGGCGGTACGTCGGCCGTGGTGCCGGGCGAGAAGGTGCGGGCCGCCGCGTTATAGTTGAACGCGCCCCATCCCCACCCACCGCTGTCGGCGAACCGCTTGCTGTCCCTCACCATGAAGTCGACGTCATGCTGCGTGCCCGGCACGGTCGCGGCGGGGAAAGTCTCCAACTTCTTCGGGATATAATGGATCTTCGCCATCTTAGAGCCGTCGGGGAACGGCTTGCCGTTCCCGGGGACGCCGGCCCGGTAGGCCTCGATCATCACGGGATTGGCGAGGATCACGGCCATCACGGGTCCGTTCTGACTGATGGAGACGACCTGCCAGGCCTCGTATCCCCTGAACTCGGAGAACGCGAGCCCACCCGGCACCTGTA
>DASQAM010000190.1:0-1532 GCA_035635735.1 Gemmatimonadales bacterium
GCTCGGGTACTTGGTGACCTGGCTCGAGGTGGCCTTCGTCTCCTCGTGGTAGTACTTGCCGTGGATCACCGCGGTGAACCCGTCCTTGGCGTAGGAGTCCACGCGCTTCCACACGTTGAGCACCGATCCGCAGGTCGTGTCTACGAGCACGCATCCGACCGCGCGCAGCCGCTCGAAGTCCTTCACGGTGACCCCGAAGGCCGGGAGAATGACGACGTCCGCCGGGGTGATCTCGTGGAAGTCGAACTCACCGTCATGCGGCCGCTGCAGGAACTCGACCCCCATGGCCTGCAGCTTCTTGTTGACGTGCGGGTTGTGGATGATTTCGCCGACCAGGAACACACGGCGCTCGGGAAACTTGGTGCGCGTTTCGTACGCGTACTCGACCGCGCGGTCAACTCCGTAGCAGAACCCGAACTCGCGGGCGAGCTTGAAGGTCAGGTCGCCGACCGCGAGGACGTAGCCGTGGGCGCGGATGCGGTCCACCACCTGGCTGTGATAGTCGGCCGCGAGCGCTCCCTCGATGTCGCCCTTGAGCCCGAAGCCGCGTCGGAAGTAGGTCTGTTCCACGACGTCAATCTAAGCGTGTACCGCGCCCATCGCGCACGGCATCCATGACACGCTGCACCGCCAGGCCGTCGTAGAACGTGGCGGGCTCACCCGTGGCGGGCCGGCCCTCGAGCACGGCGACCATATCCCGCATCAGCCGCACGAACGAGCGGGCCCACATGTTGTTGGGGGCGGTCTGCTCCCACAGGTCATCCGGCACGCTGGCATCCTCGAGCGGCCCACCGGGGCGACCGATCTCAAGCGACGTCTCGCCCGTCAACAGGAGCGTGCCGTCGCGTCCGGTGACCTGGGCGAAATGTCCGGGCCCGTGCGACGCCACCGTCGTCAGGGTGATGGTGGCAACCGCGCCGCTCGCGAGCCGCATCACGAAGCTCGCGTATTCTTCCGCGGTGACGGGGCGCCGCACGCGCTGCTCGTCGTAACGCTCGGGAACGAACGTGGCCGCCCGGCCGCCGACCTCGACGACTTCACTCCCGGTCCAGAAGCGGCACAGGTCGATGAGATGTGACCCGACCGCGCCCAGGATGCCGCCGCCTCTCGCGGCATCGTACCACCAGCTCCAGGGAGCATCGAACGCCTGCGGCCGCCCGTCGCCGCGCACGTACGGTCTGAGTACGAGCTCGAGATGGAGGACCGATCCGATGGCGCCGACCTGGATCAGCTGCCGCACCTTGCGCCGATTGGGTTCGTAGCGCAGCTCGTGGTCGATACGGGCCAGCCCACGGCTCCGCTCCGCGACCTCGAGCATCTCCTCCGCCTCCCGGACCGTGAGCGCCATCGGCTTCTCGCACAACACGTGCTTCCCCGCCTCCAGCGCCGCTATCGCGTGACGGGCGTGGGCGTCGGGCGTCGAGGACACGATGACGAGGTCGACCTCGGGAGCGCGGACGAGCGCCTCACCGCTCCCGAATGCGTTGGGAATACCGAACTCCGCCGCGACAGCGCGGGCGCGTTCCATGCTG
>DASQAM010000191.1:0-14455 GCA_035635735.1 Gemmatimonadales bacterium
GCCGCCACCGCCTGGAGATCGTCGATGTCGTACAGGAAGACGTTCTCGAGCTGGGCGACCGAGGGCTCCACATCGCGTGGCATGCCGAGATCGAGGATGCACAGCGGACGCCCGCGGCGTCGAGCGACGGCCGGCGCCACCCGGTCCCAGGTGACGACGGCGTGCGGCGCCGCAGTCGAGCTGAGCACGATGTCGGCATCGGCGAAGTGCTCCCACGCCTCGTCCAACGTGAGGGCGCGCGCGCCCAGCTGTTCGGCGATCGCCCGCGCGCGCTCGTAGGTGCGGTTCGCCACGAGCGTCACCCGCACGCCCTCGGAGACGAGGCACGTCGCCGCGAGCTCCGCCATGTCTCCCGCCCCGAGGATCAGCGCCGAGCGGCCCGCAAGCCGCGTGAAGATGCGGGCCGCTACCGCGACCGCGGCGGACGGGGCGGATGCCGCGCCGGTCGCGAGTCCCGTCTCGCTGCGCACACGGGCGCCGACGAGCAAGGCCGACTGGAACAGCCGATGCAACACGGGGCCCGCCTGGGCCTTCGACGTCTCCCACGCGTCCCGCACCTGCCCCTGAATCTGCGATTCGCCGAGGATCATGGCATCGAGCCCGGCCGAGACACGGTAGAGGTGACGCACCGCATCGCGATCGCGCTGAGTGTAACCGTACGCGCTGGCGCTGCGACCGCCGCCCAGGCGCTCCGACAGGATCGCCCACACGGCCTCCGGCACGCCCTCGTCCCCTTCGGCGAGATAGAATTCCGTCCGATTGCACGTGGAGAGCAGCACACCGCCGCGGGCGCCCGCTGCCAGCACACGCGCGAGTGACGTCGGCACTTCGCGGGGCTCGTGCGCAAAGCGCTCGCGCACCTCGAGCGGCGCCGTGCGGTGATTCACGCCCAGAACGGTGATGCTCATCGTCCCCTCACTCAGAGAAACCGCTGGGTGCCCGGCGCGGCGAGCTTGAGCGCGACGTACACGAGCAGCACCGCGGTGAAGCTCGCGATGCTCGCGAACGCGGCGCGCCGACCGGCCCAGTGGCGCACCACCCGGACGCCCACGGCCCACCCCAAGACGACCCAGGTAAGCATCCCCCACACCACCTGGGCGGCATCGACCGACGCGCCGCCGGCGTACTGCACGCCGAACCCGAGCAGCACGCCCAGCGTCACGGTCGGGAAGCCCAGCACGAGCGACAGATGGTTCAACTGGTCCAGACGCTCGAGCGGCGGGAACAACCGGAACACCGGCCCGAAGCGCTTCGCCTTGAGCTCGTGGAACTGCAGCAGGTACAGCGCGGCGGCGATGAACGCGAGCGCCAGCATGGCGAGGCCGAAGACGCTCACCGTGATGTGGAGGATCGACCAGGCGCCGCGTCCCGACGCGGGCACGCCTTCCGGCGCGAGCCCGATGAGCAACGCCAGGCCGAGGAGCCCCGTCGCGAGCGGCCCGGTGAATACGCCCACCGCCGACGCGCGAAACAGGCCCTCGCTCGCCGCCTGCAGCGCGACGAGGAACAAAGCCAGCATCGAGAGCGTGGGCGCGACGCCCACGAAGGGGGTGAGTTGCGCGACGCCGATGACATGCGCCGCCAGCCCGAGCAGCGGGATGCCCAGGCCCAGAGCGCGCGGCGCCGGCCGGAGCCCGGCGAACGGCGCCAACGCGAGCGCAGTGGCCAATGCGTACAGGCCCAGCGCGATCAGATGCGGAACGAGAACCACGGGACGGAAAGCGCCGGCGCCGCTCAGCGCGGTCGCCGGCCGCCGATCAGGACGGCATCTTCCGGATGAGCCGCACCGGCATGCCGGGAACGAGTTTGGGGTGGCCGATATTCAGGATCAACCCCGAGGCCGAGTGATCGCGCGTGTGCACGATCTGGAGCACCACCTGCATCTGCTCGGACGACGTACCCGGGATCCCTGCCGCCGGCCGGAACACTTCGAACACGTCGCCGGCCGTCACACCCTCCGCTCGTCCCCGATTGATGAAGACGATCTGCTGCGGACCGGCCAGCACGTGGAGATCCCGCTCGGCGACCACCACGCCCTCGAGTCCGCCATCCACCGGGGTCGGGCGCACCTGGCCCGGGTCCTTGAACGGCTCGATCGGCAGGGCGAGATGCCCGTCGTGGATGCGCCCGAACTGCATGATCACGTCGGCGAGCACCTGCCGCCGCTGCAGCTCGGTCACGCGCGCGACCCCGACCGGAACGACGACCCCGCCCCAGCCAGCGATGTCGCGGTCGATCCGCACCATGAGCAGCGAGTCACCCACGTGATACGACGCACTCCGCGGCGGCTGAATCGAGACCTGATCGAACGTCGTCGCAGTCGAGCGATCCGTGAGCCGCGGGATGGCCGGGATCGACGTGTTGCCGAGCACACGACCGTACGGCAGCCTCTCCTGCTCGGTCAGAAAGCCCGCCGCGTAAAACTCGCCGCGGCGCAACGGCCGATAGGGCTGATTCGCGTAGGCCCGCAGCACTTCCCGGACTTCCTGCGTAGCCGTGCGGCGCCGATCGAAAATCGTCTGATAGCCCTCGGTGGGCTCGGCTGGAGGCGGTGGCGCTTCCACCACCGCGGTGTCGAGCAGCGGGCTCGTATCCGGCCCGACCGCGACCACGGTATCGGGGGCAGGCACGGCGTGCACGGTGTCCCCGGGGCCCTGGGGCTGCACCACTGTGGTTGTCTCCGGCGCCTGCGCCACGCTCACTCCCGGCGCCAGGCCCAACTCCTGGCCCGGATAGATCCAGTGGGGATCGTCGATCTGCGAGGTGTTCAACCGGTAGATCTCTGGCCAGAGGAGCGGATCGTTGTAGTACAGCTGAGCGATGGACCAGAGGGTCTCACCCGTGGCCACGACGTGGGTGGCGGGCAACTGGCCCAACGGGGCTGGCGCCGGCGCTGCTTGAGACGTGTCTTGCGCCGGCTTCGAAGTATCCGGTCGAGCCTGCGTCGTGTCCTGCGCCGCGAGCGCGGGCGCCAGCCCCGCGAGCAGCCCTGCTACAAGGGCGAGCAGGGCTGCTCGTTCAAAACGGCAGATCGTCGTCCTCCTCATCCAGGGCCTCCGGGAACGCGTCGAGCGATTCCGCCTTGCCCCCGCCCTCGGGCGCTACCTTGGCGGCGGCCTTGGCCCGCGCGAACTCGCCGGACCCTTCGCCGCCTCCCCGAGACGACAAGAGGATCACTTCCCGCGCGATGATCTCGGTGGTGTACCGGGTCTGCTTCTCCCGATCTTCCCAGGTCCGGTACTCGACGCGCCCCTCGACGTAGATCCGGTCCCCTTTCTTCATGTACTTCTCGGCCAGATCCGCCAGCTGGGCGCCTTTGTTGTTCCAGCAGATCACCCGATGCCATTCGGTCTTTTCCTGCTTCTCGCCACCCTGCCCCGTCCACTGCCGACTGGTCGCCAGGGACAACGTGGCGACGCGGGAGCCATTGTTGGTGCTCCGCACCTCGGGATCGGCCCCCAAGTTCCCGATTAGCATGACTTTATTGAGACTCCGGCTCACGACAGACCTCCAGACGCTGGGCGGGTCTGGACCAAGGGCGACAACAGTATATGACCCGCAAGTTATTCTGTCAATCAAAGATACGCCACTTGTGCTAAAGTTTTGCAGACCCCCCCTCCGCAGGAATGGCAGCCCGCAGAACCACGGCGTCCTCTACGGGGCGCCGGTAGTAACGCGCCCGGCGCGCGACCTCGCCGAAGCCGAGCGATTCATACAGTTGCCGGGCCGACGCGTTGGATGCCCGCACCTCGAGATACACCGTGCGGACGCCGCGCCCGGCAAGTTCCTGAAGCACGCGCTCGACCAGCGCGCGACCGATCCCCTGGCGTCGATGAGTAGGCGCGACGCCCAGATTGAGGATTTCGCCCTCGTCGGCGGCGCTGTGCGCGACGACGTAGCCCGCCACCACGCCCTGCCGCTCGGCCACGAGGAACGGCACGCCCGACGCAACGCACTCCGTGAAATCATTCGCCGACCAGGGATCGGAGAACGCGGCCCGCTCGATCGCGCCGACGTCGCTGACGTCAGCCAGCCGGGCGGGGCGAATCGGGCAACGGACGACCGTGGCGCGCCTCCCATCTGGCCTGCGCTTCCGCAGGGCGTCCGTACACCGGCTCCGCGGTGGCCGGGTCCTCGATGGCGCGGCTCGTGCCTTCGCGGTCCACGAGCGCGAGGAGCAGGGTCGCCGCGGGGGGGAGGCTCTCGAGCGGCACCGGAGCGGTCCCGATCCAGCGGGTGACTTCCTCAGCGTAGCGTACCGCTCCGTCACCCACGACCACCCGGGGGCGCACTGGCGCGACGCGCGCCAGCTCCGCCATCGTGACCACGGCGGGCGCGACCAGCGTCTCTACCCGATCGGGGTGAAACACATACAGCGCGCCGTAGACCTGTCCGCGGAGGGCATCGAAGCAGGCCGCCACGGGCTCGGCCCCGAGCTTCAGGACGGCTCCGGCCGCGGCGGCCATGAGCGAGGGAATCGCACGGAGCTCGAGCCCTGCCTCGTGAGCGAGCCCTTTGGCCGCCGCCCAGCCGATCCGGAGCCCGGTGAAGCTTCCGGGCCCATCGCCTACCACGACCCCCTCGAGATCCGCCGGCCGAATGCTCAGCCGGCTGAGGGCGAAGTCGACGAGGCGAATGATCTCGGCCGCGTGACGACGCGCACCCTGCACGTGTGCCCCGCTCTGCGCCACCGGCGGCCGACCGGCGGCGACGCTCGCGATCTCGGTCGCAGTATCGATCGCCAGCCAGGGGCCGCTCATCCCCCTTCCCCGCCCCGCATGCGGAGTGTGGAATGCGGAATGCGGAATGGCAATGCCAGGTTCGATTCCCGGAGTCGCGTTCCGGGCTCGACGCACGCGTGGTCAATTCCGCGTTCCGCACTCCGCATTCCGCATTCGGCGCTCACCGGATCTCCTCAAGGTCCCGGATGTCAGGCTCCTCACCGTAGCTCAGTCGGAAGTGCCGCTGCAGCGGCGGGAGCCATGGCCCAGCGCGCTCGGGCCATTCGATGAGGACGATGGCCCCATCGCGCAGCATGTCGTCGAATCCCAGATCCTGCGCCTCGGCCGGGGACCGGAGGCGGTAGCAGTCGACGTGATACACCACCCGGCCCTGGGGCGTGCTGTACTGGTGGACCAGCGCATACGTCGGACTGGTCGCGAGTCCTCGAGCACCCAGCCCCCGGCAGATCGCCTGGACGAACGTGGTCTTGCCGCTGCCGAGCTCGCCGGACAACCCGACGACCGCCGGCGCTGCGAGCTCGCGGCCGAGCGTCTCACCGAACCGGTTGAGGGCGTCCGCCGAGAGGCGCATGGGGGGAGCGGACGGCGTCGCCGTCGGCCCGGAGCTCGAGGATCTGATCCCGCAGCACCGCGGCCAGCTCGAAGTCGAGGTCCTCGGCCGCGGCTTGCATCTGGCTCTCGAGCAGCTGGATGAGGGCATCGCGCTCTTTGGCGTCGGTGGGCCGGTGGACGCCGGCCGCGGCGGGCTTGGCGGTCTTCGCGTCCGCCACCCGCGTCGCGAATCGCACCTGGTCCACCGACTTGACGATCGAGCGTGGGGTGATCCCGTGCTGCTCGTTGTACGCGAGCTGCACCTCGCGCCGGCGGCTCATCTCGTCGAGGGCGCGCTGCATCGAGCCGGTGACCCGATCGGCGTACAGGATCGCCCGCCCCTCGAGGTGCCGCGCCGCGCGACCGACGGTCTGGATCAGTGACCGGTCCGAGCGCAGGAACCCCTCCTGATCGGCGTCGAGGATCGCCACCAACGACACCTCGGGAAGATCGAGCCCTTCGCGCAGCAGGTTGATCCCCACGAGCACGTCGAACTCACCCAGCCGCAAGCCGCGGATGATCTCGACGCGCTCGATCGCGACGATCTCGGAGTGCAGATAGCGGACCCGCACCCCGTGCTGCTGCAGGTAATCGGTGAGATCTTCCGCCATGCGCTTGGTCAGGGTGGTGACGAGCACGCGCTCGTTCTTCTTCTCGCGCAGCCGGATCTCGTGCAGCAAGTCGTCCACCTGGCCTTTGACCGGACGGACCTCCACCTGCGGGTCGACGAGCCCGGTGGGCCGGATGATCTGCTCGACCACGACGCCGCCGGACAGCTTGAGCTCCTCCTCCCCCGGCGTGGCGGAGACGAACAGGATCCGCGGCACGAGACCCATGAACTCGTCGATTCGCAGCGGTCGGTTGTCGAGTGCCGAGGGCAACCGGAAGCCGTAGTCCACGAGCGTCTGTTTGCGGGAGCGGTCTCCTTCGAACATCCCGCCGAGCTGGGGCAGCGTCTGGTGCGACTCGTCGATGATGCAGAGGTAATCATCGGGGAAGTAGTCGAGCAGGCATGCGGGGCGCTCACCCACCGCGCGGCCCGTGAGGTGCCGCGAGTAGTTCTCGATGCCCGTGCAGCGGCCCACCTCCAGCAGCATGTCGATGTCGAAGTTGGTGCGGGACTCGAGGCGCTGGGCTTCGAGCAGCTTGTTTTGAACCCGCAGCTCGGCGAGGCGCTCCTTGAGCTCCGCGCGGATCGCCGCGACGGCGCGCTCGATGGTCGGGCGCTCGGTGACGAAGTGGGTGGCCGGATACACCGCGGCCCGCTCCAGCTCGGAGATCGTGTTGCCGGTGAGGGGATCGATCTTCGCGATCCGCTCCACCGTATCGCCCCAGAATTCGACACGCACGGCCTGCTCGTCGTAGGCCGGGAACACTTCGATCGTATCGCCCCGCACCCGGAACGTCCCGCGCTCGAAGGCCGTGTCGTTGCGCTGGTACTGGACCCCGACCAGCGCCTCCAGCAGGGCGTCGCGGCCGCGCTCCTCGCCGACGCTCGCGGTCACGAGCCGCTGGCGGTACGCCTCCGGGTCGCCCAGGCCGTAGATCGCCGACACGCTCGCCACGATCACCACGTCCTCGCGTTCCATGAGGCTGGACGTGGCACGCAGCCGTAAGCGGTCGATGTCGTCGTTGATCGAAGAGTCCTTCGCGATGTACGTATCGGTCTGCGGAACGTACGCCTCGGGCTGGTAGTAGTCGTAATACGAGATGAAGAACTCGACGGCGCTCTTCGGGAAGAACCCCTTGAGCTCGCCGTAGAGCTGGGCGGCCAGGGTCTTGTTGTGGGATAACACGAGCGTCGGGCGCCCGAACCCGGCGATGACGTGGGCCATGGTCATCGTCTTGCCGGAGCCGGTGACGCCCAGCAGCGTCTGGTAGCGGTCGTCCCGCGCGAGGCCCGCGGCCAGCTCCCGGATGGCACGCGGCTGATCCCCCGCCGGCGCGAACGGGGATACGAGGTCGTACGGCATCAGAGAAAGTTAACCGACCGGGGCTTGCGTCTGGGGGCCCGACTCACGACGGGACACGTCCATCACTCCCTTCACCCGCCGGATCGCCCGGATCACCTTGTTCAAGTGGGTCTGGTTCTCGACTTCCACCAGCACGGAGCCGAATACCGCGCCGTCGCGCGTCGAGATCTCCGCCGAGCGAATGTTGGTGCCGGACTCGCTGATGGCGGTGCAGATGTCGGCATAGAGGCCGCGCCGGTCCTCTCCGCCCACGGCCAGGCGCACGACGAATGTCTCCCCCTCCGATTCCTGCCAGTCGATCTCGATGCGACGCTCGGCCTCGGTCGGGAGGAGCAGCAGATTGGGACAATCCGAGCGGTGGATCGAGATGCCGCGCCCCTGCGTGACGTAGCCGACCACCAGGTCCCCGGGCACCGGCTGGCAGCACTGCGCGTAGCGCACCATCAGCCCGTCCACGCCCTGGATCTTGATACCGCGGCCCAGCCGCAGCCGCTCGATCACGCGACCGAACGCCGTCGGCTTGGGCGCCTGCAGGTCCTCGGCCGGGAGGTCGGGGTACAGCGCCCGCATCATGGTCCCGAGCGCGATGTCGCCCCGCCCCAGCGCGGCCTCCAGTTGCTCCGCCGTCCCGACGGAGAGCTCCGTCGCAGCGCGCTCGAGGCGCTCGGCATCCGGGGCCTGGAGGCGCCGCCGCCGCACCTCCCGCGCGAGGATCTCCTGGCCGAGCTCGAGGCTCTTCTCGTGCTCCTCGCGGCTGATCCATTGCCGGATCTTGTGGCGGGCCCGGGCGGTCTGCACGTGGGCCAGCCAGTCGCGGGACGGCTTGGCCTGCGGGCTGGTCATTACCTCCACCGTGTCGCCGTTTTTGAGCGGCCGGTGCAACGGGGCGATCCGGCCGTTGATGCGGGCGCCCTGACAGTGCTGGCCGACTTCCGTATGCACCGCAAACGCGAAGTCGATGGGCGTCGCGCCCTTCGGCAGACGCTTCACGTCGCCGCGGGGCGTGAACACGAAGATCTCGTCCTGGTAGAGGTCGACTTTCAGGAACTCGAGAAACTCCTCGGGCGTGTGCGCGTCCTGCTGCAGCTCGAGCAGCTGGCGGAACCACGCGAGGTGGCGGTCCAGCTCGTCCGGGCTCTTGCGGCCCTCCTTGAAGAGCCAGTGCGCCGCGATACCGTACTCCGCGGTGTGGTGCATGTCATGGGTACGGATCTGGATTTCGTACAGCTGGCCGCCCGGCCCGAACACAGTGGTGTGGAGCGACTGGTAGCCGTTCGACTTCGGGCTCGCGATGTAATCCTTGATGCGCTCCTGCAGCGGGGTCCACTTGTGGTGGATGACCCCCAGGACGTGATAGCACTCGGGGATATCGTTCACCAGCACGCGCACCGCGAGGAGGTCATAAATCTCCTCGAACGGCTTGTCGCGCTTCTTCATCTTCTTGTAAATCGACCAGAGGTTCTTGGGGCGGCCCGTGATCTCATAGCCGGTGAGTCCGGCAGCCCGCAGCTCTTCGGCGAGCGGGATCCGCAGCCGCTCGATGGTCTCTTCACGCTCGCTCTTTCGCGCCTTGACCTTGCGGGCCAGCGCGCGGTAGTCCTCGGGCTCGAGGAACTTGCAGGCGAGGTCCTCGAGCTCGGCCTTCACGCCCGCCATGCCAAAGCGGTGCGCCAGGGGTGCATAGATCTCGCGCGTCTCGAGCGCGATGCGGCGCCGCTTTTCCGGGTCCAGGTGCTCGAGCGTCCGCATGTTGTGCAGCCGGTCGGCGAGCTTGATGATGATGACGCGGGCGTCTTTCGCGACCGACAGCAGGAGTTTGCGGTAGTTCTCGGCCTGCTCCTCCACGGTCGACCGGAAGGTGAGGGTGGAGAGCTTGGTGAGCCCGTCGACCAGCTCCGCCACCTCGGGACCGAAGGTGCGCCGGATGTCCTCAACCGAGACGTCCGAGTCCTCGACGACATCGTGCAACAGGGCGGCGGCGATGGTGACCGAGTCCATCTGCTGCTCGGCGAGAATGGTCGCGACGGCGACCGAGTGTGACACGTAGTCGTCGCCCGACTGGCGCTTTTGACCCCGGTGGGCCTGGGCGCTCATCTGGTAGGCCCGCGACAGCAGGTCCAAGTCCAGTCGGTCGCGCTGCAGCGCGACCGCCCGAGCGAGCTCGGGGGCGAGGAGGGGGGCGGTGCTGGTCACCTGTGGAGGATGGCGAAGCGTAGTCGCCGCGTCAACGCGGTCAAGGGAAACGTCAGGCGGCGCCACGAGTTCCTGGGCTCCTATGGCGCGGCGCCCTACAGCAATCCCGCCTCGGCGAAGCTCACGTAGCGATCGGCTCCGACGATCACGTGGTCGTACACGGGAAGGTCGAGCAACCGGCCTGCGTCCACCAGCTGCCGCGTCACGGTCCGGTCATCCGCCGACGGCGTCGGGTCGCCGCTCGGGTGGTTGTGCACCACGATGATCCCGGCCGCCGCCTCGGCGATCGCCGCCCGGAACACCTCCCGCGGGTGTACCAGCGAGCTGTTCAGGATCCCCCGCGTAATCAGGAGGTCGCCGAGGATCTGACTCTGGCTGCCCAGGGCAAGCACGTGGAACTCTTCAACGGTCAGGTCCCGCAGCCGCGTGCCGTAGAAGCGCTGCACGTCCGCGGGCCCCCGCACACGTTCCGGGGGCGGCTCCGTCTCGGTCCCCACCCGACGTCCGAGCTCGAGCGCCGCCGCCACGCGGGCGGCTTTGGTCCGCCCCATCCCCGGGACCTTGGCCAGCTCCGCCGAGGGGCGCCCCGCCAGGCGCCGCAAGGAGCCATCCACGCGGGCCAACACGTCGCCGGCAACCGCCAGCGCGTCACGTCCGGTGTAGCCTGTCCCCAGGAGAATGGCCAGCAGCTCCTGCCCCGTCAGCGCGGCAGCGCCCACGGCCCAGAAACGCTCGCGAGGACGGTCCTGTTGGGGGTGCTCGGAAAGACGTAAGGGCATAGGCGAAGGTAGTCGCGGCGGTGTCGCCGCCGCGTACCTCGGTGACGCGGGTGACAGCCGTTTATTGCAGCCCCATGCGACGGCGGAGATCCCGCAACCGCGGGTCAGACGGCGGCCAAGTCACGCTCCGATCACGGCTGGGTCACTGGCCGGCGCTAGTCTGGCCAATGTACGCCTGGCAGAGCGTCCCCGCCAAGGCGTTTTCCGCGTCCGGGCGGGCCGGCGCGTTCGCGGAGTATGTAACTGCCGTGCCCGCGATGGAGGTTCCTATGCTGAGTAGGTCACAGGTATCGGTGGTGCTGATCGGACTTGCAGGTTTGGTTGCTTGCAGGGACGATCGATCGAATCCGCTGACGTCGAACACCGGGAACCCGAGCTTCGATCGTCAGCGCGAGCAGGACGAGGAAGGCGCTGGATTCCTGCCGTTGGTGGCCGTTTTTGGACCAGGCAAGGGTCACATCCGGGCCGTGCGCATCCCACATCCCACGACTCCGGGCAACTTTGCCGTACACATTGAGATCAGGATCCGACACGCGAAGCCGAATACGGCCTACGTGGCTCAACGCGCGCCAGAAGTCTTCCCAACGGGCGCGCCGGCCGGCTTCGATGTTGCGACGCTTGCAGATGGGTCCTGCCAGCGAGGACTGGCCATGCCGCCGTGGTCCACCCTCGTTCCACCGCCGGTTGCCTTCCCCATCATCCCTGACCAGGCACACGGGTTGCCGGCGCTCATCATGACGACCGACGAGGACGGAAATGCGGCGGCAGACTTCATCATCGCGTTTCCGTTCCCGCTGCCGTTGTTCGACGTGACGTTCCGGGTGGTTGAGAATGGTCCAGCACCGACGTCAATGCTGCAGAGCGACTGCATCATCTTGCCACTGCTGTAGAGTCCTGCCTGAGCGAAGCGCGTAGGGCCTTGGCCTGCCCCTACGCGTTTCTCTTCTAACCGGACGCTCCGTGACACTTTTTGAACTTCTTGCCACTCCCGCAGGGGCACGGGTCGTTGCGCCCGACCCCGGAGTAGGGGTTCGTGGCCGGGACGGCTGCGCCGACAGGAATTGGCACGCCGGCGGGTGCGCTCACGAGACCGTCGGCCGTCGCCTTGGTCGCCACCATCGGCGCGGCGCGCCGAGCCGGCAGGCTCCCCGCCGGGCCGGTGACCGTGCGCGGAGCCCGGGCCGGCTGGCCCTGGCCGGGCGGCGGCCCGATCTCGATCTGGAGCTTGAGCCAGCGCTCGGCGAAGGTCGCGTGCACGTCGCGCATCAGGCCGACGAACATTTCGTAGCCTTCCCGCTTGTATTCGATGAGCGGGTCCTTCTGGCCCCACTGTCGATAGTGGATCGCCGCCTTCAGCTGGTCGAGATCGTAGAGATGGTCTTTCCATTTCTCGTCGATCACCCCCAGCGTGACGTGCGACAGCGCCTGCCCGCCGATGTTCACCGCGCCGACTTTGGCTTCGATCTCTTTGAAATGATCGAGTTTCGCCTGGAAGGCCTCGCGGGCCGCCTGCTGCGCCGCCCGCACCAGCTCGTCGCGGCTCCGGATCTTCGCGGGGTCGGTGACGCCGGGAACGGAGACCAGGAATTTGAGCAGAAACTCGGTCTCCATCAGGTCGCGGTCCCACTGGTAGGCATCCTTCGTGTCGCCGATCAACTCGTCGGCGAGCTGGGCGACGGCCTGCTCGACCATGCGCAGCGCCTCCGCCTTGAGCTCTTCGCCCCCCTCGAGCGCGAACAAGCGCAAAGCGTAGATGACTTCCCGCTGTTGGTTCATCACGTCGTCGTATTCGAGGAGCTTCTTGCGCGATTGGAAGTTCTGCAACTCGACGCGCTTCTGGGCCTGCCCGATGGCCGCGGTCACCCACGGGTGGGTAATGACCTCGTTTTCCTCGGAGCCGGTGCGGTCCATGATGCGTGCGATGCGATCCGACCCAAACAACCGCATCAGGTCGTCCTCGAGCGACAGGAAGAACACGCTCTGGCCCGGATCGCCCTGGCGACCGGCGCGGCCGCGCAGCTGTCGGTCGATGCGCCGGGCCTCGTGCCGCTCCGTGCCGATGATGACGAGGCCGCACGGGGGATCGTCGTTGCAGCCGAGTCGCTTGATCTCCTCCGTCGGGAGGTCGGGGCGCTCGATCTGCTGGCCGAAGGGGGCCTCGTGCGCCGTGATCCCACACACCTGACACTTTTTCACACCGGGACCCAGTTTGATATCGGTCCCGCGACCGGCCATGTTGGTCGCGATCGTGATGGCTCCCGGCTGTCCCGCCTGCGCGACGATCTCCGCCTCGCGCTGGTGGTACTTGGCGTTCAAGACCTCGTGCCGGAAGCCGCGCCGCTTGAGCATGCGCGAGAGCGTCTCGGAAACGTCCACGTTGACGGTGCCCACGAGGATGGGCAGGCCACGCTCGTGCTGTCGCTCGACCTCGTCGAGGATCGCCTTGTATTTCTCGCTGCGCGTCTTGTAGATGAGGTCGTGCTTGTCCACGCGGCGCACCGGCCGGTTGGTCGGGATGACCACGACCTCGAGCCCGTAGATCTGGAAGAACTCGGTCTCCTCGGTCTCCGCCGTGCCCGTCATGCCCGAGAGCTTGTCGTACATCCGGAAGTAGTTCTGGATGGTGATGGTGGCCAGGGTCTGGCTCTCCTCCTGGACCGCCACTCCCTCCTTCGCTTCCACGGCCTGGTGCAACCCCTCCGACCAGCGCCGCCCGTGCATCAGGCGTCCCGTGAACTCGTCGACGATCAGGACCTTGCCCTCCTGCACGACGTAGTCCACCTCCCGCTCGTACAGGGCGTGGGCCTGCAGCAGCTTGTGGATGATGTGGAGCGTCTCACTCTTCATGGCGTAATCCGCCTCTACCTGGCGCCGCTGCTCGATCTTCTCCTTGGGTGAGAGGCTCTCGTCGCGCTCGATCTCGTGCACGGCGTGCGAGATGTCCGGGACCACGAACAGGTTCGGGTCCTCGGGCGACATGGTCTCGACGCCCTTGTCGGTGAGGTGCACCGAGTGGCCTCGCTCGTCGAGCACGAAGTAGAGGTCCTCCTCGACATGGCGCATCTTCTGCTCGCGCGCGGGCAGCTTGCGGTCGGCCAGTACATCGAGCTCCACGCGCTGCACCTGGGACTTCACACCCGGCTCCTGGAGCAGCTTCAGGAGCTTCTTGTTCTTGGGCATCCCGAGCTGCGCCTGGTACAGGAGGACCGCCGCCTGGTACGACGTTTTCTCGTCGGCGAGGAGCGGCTCCGCCCGGCCGATGAGATCGTTCACCACGGCCGTCTGCTTTCGCACCAGCTGCACGACCTGCACGTTGAACTGCGCGTATTTCTCGTCCGACTCGCTGCCCACGGCGCCCGAGATGATGAGCGGGGTACGGGCCTCGTCGATCAGAATCGAGTCGACTTCGTCGATGATGGCGTAGGCGTGACCTCGCTGGACGCGCTGCTCCAGCGTGAACACCATGTTGTCGCGCAGGTAGTCGAAGCCGAACTCGTTGTTCGTGCCGTAGGTGATATCGCACAGATAGGCCGCCCGGCGCTCGGGCGTCGACGGCTCCGTGTCGTCGATGCAGCCGACCGTGAGGCCCAGCCACGTGAAGAGGTGGCCCATCCACTGCGAGTCGCGACGGGCGAGGTAGTTGTTGACGGTGACGAGATGAGCGCCCCGGCCCGCGAGCGCGTTCAGGTACAGCGGCAGGGTCGCCACGAGCGTCTTGCCCTCGCCCGTCGCCATCTCGGCGATCTTTCCCTGGTGCAGCACGATGCCGCCGATGAGCTGCACGTCGTACGGCACCATGTCCCACTTGAGGGCGTGGCCGGTGACCACCACCTCGCTGCCCAAGAGCCGGCGGCACGCCTCGCGGACCGTGGCGAAGGCCTCCGGGAGCGCGTCGTTCAGCGTCACCTGGAGCGCCTTGACGTATGCCGCCTCGGCCTGGGACAGCTTCTGGCTGAGCTCCACCCGCTGCTCGGCGTCCGGGCAGGCGTGCTTCTCCCGCTTCAGACGCTCGACCTCCGCAGCGAGCGTGCTCGTGCGCTCGGCGATGAGGCCGCGCAGCTTCGGCGTCTGGCCCTGCAGCTCCCCGTCCGACAGCCCCTTGAGGCGTGCCTCGTGGCGATGAATCGCGTCCACGATGGGGCGGATGCGTTTCAGCTCACGCTGGAACTGGGTCCCG
>DASQAM010000192.1:0-3156 GCA_035635735.1 Gemmatimonadales bacterium
CTCGCTCGACAGGGCCCACCCGCGCGGCTATCTTCTTGTCTGATCGCTCTTTCCGGGCACGAACTCCGACCAGGCCAGCCAAAACGGCGCATCTCGGACGGCACACCGATTGCTCATGAAGCGCAAGACCATGAACGACAAGCCTGAGCAACCGCAGCCCCCCGAGCAGCCGGCGGGCTCCGAATCCGGGGCGTTGATCGAGCCGTCGGAGGAGGCGGTGGTCCGCCTCGAGGGAGAGCTCGCGGACATGAAGGACAAGTACCTCCGGCTCGCCGCGGAGTACGACAATTTCAAGAAGCGCTCGGTCAAGGAGCGCACGGACCTGTGGCAGCGCGCGCAGACCGATCTGCTACAACGCCTGGTGGATGCGCTCGACGATCTGGCGCGCTTCGCGCACGTCGATCCGGCGCAAACCGACGCCAAGACGATCCACGACGGTGTGGACATGGTGGAACGGAAGATGTGGAAGGCGCTCGAGGCGGCGGGGGTCACGCGGGTCGATCAGGTGGGCGTGCCGTTCGATCCCCATGTGCACGAGGCGGTCACGACGCGACCGGCCGATCATCCGGCCAAGGATCACACAGTGGGGGCGGTGCTGCAGCCCGGGTATCGGATGGGCGACGCACTCATCCGGCCGGCGCGGGTGATCGTGTTGCAGTGGCAGGGAGGCGAAGGACGGGGGAGCGGGGACGGGACGTAGATGGCTTCGCAGAGAGATTATTACCAGATCCTCGGAGTGTCCGAGACGGCGACGACCGACGAGATCAAGAAGGCGTTTCGCCGCCTCGCCAAGCAGTACCACCCCGATCGTAATCCCAATAATCCGCAGGCCGCCGACCGCTTCAAGGAGATCAACGAGGCGCACGACGTGCTGAGCGACGCGGAGAAGCGGAAGAAATACGACCAGCTGCGGCGCTATGGCGCGTTCGCGGGCGCCGGTCAGGGGTACGGGCGCGGTGGCGGCACGGCACCAGGCCCCGATGCCGACTTCGATCTGTCCGATCTGGGCTCGTTCGGCGGGCTGGGCGACCTGTTCTCATCGATCTTCGGTCGGCGCGGCGCTGGGGTGCCGCTCGACGACGAGGAGGAGATCGAGACGACGATCTCCATCCCATTCCGGGTCGCCGCGCTGGGCGGGAAAGTGCCCGTGACGCTCACGCTGCCCCAGGTCTGCCCGACCTGCAGCGGCTCCGGTGGGGCTCCGGGGACCACGTTCTCAACGTGTCCCGAGTGTAAGGGCCGGGGCACGATCTCGTTCGGGCAGGGTGGCTTCGCCGTGCAGCGGCCGTGCCCCGTGTGTCGCGGGCGGGGCAAGGTGCCGGCGCAGCGCTGTCCGACGTGCCAGGGCTCGGGCGAAGTGCGGGCGCAGAAGCACCTCACGATCACCATCCCGCCGGGGACGGAGGATGGGACACGGTTGCGCCTGAAGGGCCAGGGCGCCAAAGGGCGCGGCGATATCGTGGTGGTGATTCAGGTCGAGCCCGACCGGTTCTTCCGGCGCGAGGGGCTCGACGTGGTGGGCGTCGTGCCGATCAATCTGGCGCAGGCCCTCCTGGGCTCGAAGATCAAGGTGCGCACCCTCGACGGGAAGCGCGTGGTGCTCAAGGTGCCGCCCAGTACCCAGCACGGCCAGAAGTTCCGAATCCCCGGACAAGGGATCGAGCGAAACGGCCGGCGCGGCGATCAGTACGTGGAGATCCACGTCCAGATCCCCGAGAAGCTCACGCCTGAGCAGGAAGCCGCGGCCCGCGAGTTTGCCGAGAAGAGTGGAATGAAGCACTAGCTCACAGCTGTTTCACCATTACCATCGCAGACTTCGGGCAGGCCGTGGTGAACTCCGGCGACTCCAACACCGCCGGCTCCACCTGTGCGCGTGTGATCGCCGTGAAGCCGAACTTCGGGAAGAACTGCCCGGCGGTCTCGGTAAGCAGATACACCGTGCGTACGCCGCGGCGCCGGGCGAGATCCAGGGCGGCCACGGTGAGCGCCACCCCGAGGCCCTGTCCGCGGCGTTGCGCCGCCACGGCGACAGAGCGGAGCAGCGCCGCTCCACCGTACAGCTCGAGGGCCGCGCTCCCCACGATGCCCGAATCATCGCGCGCCACGAGCGTGCTGGCGACGTGCGCCTCGATGCTGGCGCGCGGCAGTTTGCTCGCGGCGAGCAGCTCGAGGATGGCGGGTAAGTCGGTTGGGGCGGCGGGCGTGATGTCGGGCGGCATGTGGATGTGCGTTCGCCCCTTGCTCGGGGGAAGGGGTCGTGCTAGTGTGTAAGCCCTATGCGGACGTTCGCGGGTCTGGGCGCAAATCGCAACGGTAACGCCAGTCTCCCGAATCTGGGGGCCCGGGCGGCGTAGCGCGTGTAGACTGTGTGAGCGCGCGCCCCCGGCACCCAATGGTTCCGGGGGCGCACGTTTTCCTGTCACGGTGGGTGGGGTGGTGGCGGGTAACATTGGGGTGTAGGTCAACTGGCAGACCGCCCGGCTGTTAACCGGGAAGTTGGAGGTTCGAGTCCTCCCGCCCCAGTTCTCGACCAAGCCAGTCATGGAACCCGGCGGTTTTCGCGACGCCCTGGGCGCGCAGCGACGCCTCCTCCTCCCGGAGCTCCTGGTCGCGGCGGCGATTCTCGCCGCCGGGTTCGCCGGGATCCTGCCGTTCAGCGCGACGCCATTTCTCGTCGTCTTCGGGGTCGTCTCGCTCTGGCTGCGTGGCCAGGGCCCGCGCGCCGTCGGGTTGGCCTTCCGCTCTGATTGGGGGCGCACGGTATCCGTGGGCATCGGGGCCGGCATCGTCTATCAGGGCTTCAGCCTCTACATCGCCGAGCCCGCGATCGCCCGACTCACGGGCAAACTCCCGGACGTCAGCCTGTTCGCTCCGCTGGCGGGCAACATCCACTTTTTGCTCATCTCGCTCACTGTCGCGTGGACGCTCGCCGCCTTCGGCGAGGAGTTCGTGTATCGCGGCTACCTGCTCACGCGAATCGCGGGTGTGCTTGGCGACGCGCCGCGCGCGTGGCTCGGCGCACTCGTGGTCACGAGCATTCTCTTCGGGGTGGGTCACGAATATCAGGGGCTGTCAGGCATGATTACCGCGGGGTTGGGCGGGTTCGTGTTCGGGCTCTTGTATCTGGTCACCGGTCGCAATCTCTGGGTGTCGGTC
>DASQAM010000193.1:0-1592 GCA_035635735.1 Gemmatimonadales bacterium
CGGCAGTGGGCCGGCGACTCGAACCTCCAGGTCGCCCAGACGTCGCAGCCACTGGTTCTGGGTCTCATCACGCTCGAGCCGAGCGGCTGCCTTCGCGGCCGGAGCGGCGGCGAGCGAGTCCGCGAGCTTGGCGCGACCCAGCGGCGCCCGCTCGCGCACGCTCACGCTGTCGGCTCGCCCCACTGGCACGGCCGCTCCCGTGACCGCAACCACGTCGAGGGCTAGCGGGGACCGGCGCCCGTTCACCACCTCGATTACCGTGCTCGAATCGAGCGCCTGCTCGACGATCACGACAGCGGAGTAGCCGATTTCGCGTGCCCCGTAGACCGTGCGGATCGGCGCTCCGGGCACGACGAAGGGATCCGCGCCGAGCAGGCGGCGCGCGCTGTCGAGGCTGATGCGAGACGCCTTCTCCACGAGCGCACCATCGACCATTACGAACGCCGCCTGGGGGGCCGGGGGCGGGGCCGGGGTGGCGGCGCTCTGCGCGGTGTCGCGCGGCCTGACGGCCACTTGCGCTTTGCGCTCCTGCACAAAGCCGTCCGTTTCGCGGCGAGCCGCCGGACGAGGCGCGGCCGGAGCCGCGGGCGGCGTGCGCGCCGCGCCGCGCCGCTCGGCGCGAGATTCGCGCTGCACGGTATCGGAGCTGATCGGAGCCTGCAGGGCCTTGAGCTCCACGGGCTGTGAGTCGGATGCCGTGGGGGCTTGCGGGGCCTGTTCGACCCCCCTCCCGAGGTAGGTCCCGATTCCCAAAGCAATCGCGACCGTCGCCGCCCACGCGAGCGGCAGGCGCACCTTCCACCACAAACGGGTGAGAGGCTTCACGTCGCCCGCACGAAACGGCGGGAGCTCGCGGTCCGGCGGTGCTGCCAGCGCGAGTAGCTCGCCGGCGCGGGTGATCAGCGCACGCTCTTCGTCGAGCCGGCCGCGGCAGGAAGGGCACTGGGCGAGGTGTGCCTCGACGCCCTGCACCTCCGCCGGCGACAGCTCGCCGTCGAGATAGGCGTGCAGTGTGCCGTCATCCACGTGCGACATGCTCACCTGCCTTTCCCGCCTCGTAGGCTTGCACCAACCGCCGGCGCGCCCGCGATAGCGTTGTCCCGATCGCGCCGCGCGCCAGTCCCGTCTGCGCGGCGATCTCTTCGTACGATAGTCCAGAATCCCATAGCAACAGTACCTCCCGGTCGCGCGGCGAGAGCTCGTCGACCGCGGCCCGGACGCGCGCGCGGTCGCTCTCGACCTCGATCGCCTCATCGGACGCGAGCGTGCTCTCCTGGCGCTCGGCGGTGAGGAGCGTGAGGTGCCGTCGCTCCCGCGCCGCGCGCCGCGCATCGTCCCGCGCCATGTTTGCGGCCACGATGAAGAGCCACCCCCGCGCGTTCTCCGGTTTGTGGACCAACGCTCGGGCGAACGCCTCCTGAGCGAGGTCTTCCGCGCGCTCGGCGTCCCATACCTTGCGGTACAGGAACCGCACGAGCGCGCGATAGGTAGTGCGGTAGATCTCGGCCAGATTCTCTGGGCTCACACTGCTCACGGGCGAAAGTCGCGAACCAGCGCTGCCAGCTCACCGTCCGTCCACGTCGTCTTACCGC
>DASQAM010000194.1:0-1555 GCA_035635735.1 Gemmatimonadales bacterium
TCGCGCACGCGGTCGCGCAGCGTCGAGGCAAACTGCGGGTAATCGAAGATGCGAACCCCGATCGCGTAGAGAAACTTCGTCATTCCCGCGGCGTAGCACACCGTGGGAAGCGTCCCGGTCACCACCACCCGGTCGTAACACGACAGCACGCCGGCGATCCGATCGTCATAGCGCTCGGTGAGCGACCCCGTCATCTGGCTCTCGACAGCTTTGGCACCGGCGGACGATGCTATCCCCTCTTTGGTTCCGGCTCTGCCGGCTTAGGAATATCAAGTCCGACGAAAATCTGCATTTCCTGTCGGTCCCGGCCAACAAACTACTCGAAGGGTACACGCCAGCTAGTTTACAAACCGATGACTATCCTGACTTGATTGACCCGGGCCATCCCGTTCCCACGGTCGCCGTCGGAAACGTATTGGCGGTGTACAATTGGCCCACGGGGACCGAGCGCTACCGCAAGGTAGCACGGTTTGTGCGTGCGTTCTTTGATCGGCTCCACGACTTGCAATCCCCGCACTATCATCCGAAGTGGCGCGAAATCAACGTCGCGGTGCCGGTGCCTGGTTGGACGCGGTTCGCCGCCGCTCAGGAATGGATCAGAAAAGCCGGGCTCGACACCAATGGTGCTACTCGCAACGCGCGAGTTAACGATAGTGACGCCAAACGGGGAATGGCGGCGCTGAGCCCGCAGCAACGAAACGCTCTGTTCACAGAGTTCACCGATTACCGGAAACGGCAGACCGACGCGACGAGCAGCGCGGGAGTGCTCGACCCGCGGCGGCGGGACGCTCTGTTCGCGGAATTCGTCGCTTATCAGAAACGGCAGACCCACGCGACGAACAGTACGGGAGTGCTCGACCCGCGGCAGCGCGTCGCCCTATTTGCGGCCTCTGCAAATTAACGTCAAAGCCACACGGCAAGCGCTGCGCTGGCGTGGCCCTCCCTGGGGTTACGCCGCGCGGGCGGGCCAGACCGGCTCGTTGTGTCCGAGCGGGACCGAGGGGCGGGCCCAGTGGGGCGGGGTTTCCGACAGCTGGACAGTGGGTCCGAGATGGCGCAGCCGCCCGGCCGGCGTGTCGCTCTCGATCGACCAGCGGTCGATCTCGGCAGGCGGGATCTCTTTTGCCGCGTCTTTGAGGGCGGCCTCGGGCACCTCGCCGCGCCCGACCAGCCAGCGGCCGGTCTGGGCCAATGAGATGCGCACGAGCCAGCTGCCGCCTTCGCGAGCGCGGCGCGCCAACGCCACCATCGCCCCGAACGCCATCAGATAGCCGGTCAGATAATCGATCGCCGAGACCGGGTAGAATTGGGGGCCGGGCTCGGCGCCGGGGAACAGCTCGCCCTGGCGCGTCGTGATGCCGCTGACGTTCTGCACCACGGTGTCAAAGCCGCGGCGCGACGCCCACGGCCCCTTATGACTGAAGGCGCACAGCGAGACATAGACGAGGCCCGGGCGTACCGCTGCGAGTTCTTCGGGCGACAGCCCGCGATTGCCCAGCGTCCCTGGTCGGTAGCCCTGGGAGAACACGTCAGCCTCGCGCACCAACCCGCGCAG
>DASQAM010000195.1:0-10904 GCA_035635735.1 Gemmatimonadales bacterium
GGCGATCGACGGTGTGCTGCTGACGATGTACGACGCACGACTGAATCTCTCGAAACAGGTGGCCGATGAGGCCAAGGAATACTTCGGCTCGCAGATGTTCGGCATCACGATCCCGCGCAACGTGCGCCTCGCCGAGGCGCCCAGTTTTGGCAAGCCGATCCTGCTGTACGATGTGCAGTCGGTGGGCGCGAAGAGCTACCTGGCGGTGGCGCAGGAGCTGATCCGGCGCGTGGAGCACACCGCCGTGACCTCTCCCCCCCCCGCCCCGCCCGCCGCTGAACCGCTGCCGGAGGTGCCCGCATGACGGAAACCATCGCAGGTCGCCGTCGTCTCGGCCGGGGTCTCGAAGCCCTGCTGGGGCCAACGCGCGAGGAGGCCGAGCGCGAGGGGAGTCTCGTAGAGCTGGCGATCGCCGACATCCGCCCCAACCCCTACCAGCCGCGCCGCGACGTCGACCCCGCGGCGCTCGAAGAGCTCCAAGCGTCCATCCGCAAGGCCGGCCTGCTGCAGCCCGTCGTGGTGCGCCCCGTCCCGGACGGCAACGGCGGCTTCGAGCTGATCGCTGGCGAGCGGCGGCTGCGGGCGTGTCAGGCGCTCGGTTGGGAACGGATCCCCGCGGTGAAGCGCGAAGTCGACGACCGCACCGTCCTGACGCTCGCGCTCGTCGAGAATCTGCAACGTGACGACCTCTCGCCCGTGGACGAAGCGCGCGGCTACGAGCGCCTCCTAGCGGAATTCAGTCTGACGCAGCAGGACGTCGCAGACGCGGTGGGTCGCGACCGCTCCACGGTCGCCAACGCCCTCCGCCTGCTCAAGCTCCCGGCCGCCGTGCTCGCCCTGCTCCACGAAGGCGGGCTCTCCGTCGGGCACGCGCGCGCGCTACTCGCCCTCGAAGACACTCGGGTGGCGACATCGCTCGCCAAGGAGGCGGTGGACCTCGGGCTCTCGGTGCGCGAGGTCGAGGACCGGGTGCGCGGCGGGCGAGCCCCGGTCCGGCGTCCGCGCCTCAAGAAGGGAATCGGGCAAGCGCCCGAAGTGCGCCGCCTCGAGGAGGCGCTGCGCCGCCGCCTCGGCACCGACGTGCGGGTCACGCTCCGCGCGAAGGGCAAGGGACAGATCCATCTCAACTTCTATTCAAACGACGATCTCGCGCGTCTCCTCGAGCTGATCCTCGGCGCGCCGTTCGACGGATGACGACGAGGAAAGATCGCCGCGTCACTATCGTCGTCCACACCGATGGCGACCTCGCTTCTCGACAATACCGCGTCCCGGTGTGGGCGTTCGAGGCAGGGAAGTGGGGCGCGCTCGTGGTCGGCTTGCTGGTCGTGCTGTTCTTCGCGTTCGCCGGACCGATCGGTCGCGCGGCAGCCCGCGTGCCCGGACTGGAGCGCCAGGTGGCGCGGCTCGAGGAGGAGAACAGTCGCGTGCAGCAGCTCGCCGCGGCACTGAATCGGGCCGAGGCGAACTACCAGGAGCTGCGCACCATGCTGGGCGTCAGGGCGCCGCGGGAAAAGGGGTCGGCTCCGACCGAGGACCTCGTGCGTGCGGTCGCGGTACGCGCCCGTCCTCCGTCGGCGCCGCTGCGCTACGAGCCGGGTCCGGCGGAGCCGACACACTGGCCGCTCGACCTCGCGGGCTTCGTCACCCGGGGGCAAGTGCGGCCGGGCGACCCCGCCGAGTCGCATCCCGGCATCGACATCGCCGTTCCCGCGGGCACCGCGGTGCGCGCGGCTGGTGGCGGTGTCGTCGAGGCGGCCGGCACCGACCCGGCCTACGGACTGTTCGTGCTCTTGCGGCACTCGAGCGGGTATGAAACCATGTATGGGCACGCCTCGCGCCTCCTGGTGCGCGAAGGCGACTCGGTGCAGGCGGGGCAGGTGATCGCCCTGTCCGGAAACTCCGGGCGATCCACGGCGCCGCACCTCCACTTCGAAATCCGCCGCGAGGGCAGGTCGCTCGATCCCCTCACGGTCGTGAAACAGGAGAACTGAAATGGCGATGTTCACCGAGAAAGGGCAGGGCCCGCTGGACTCGGACGCCGGACTGTCGATCATCGGAACCGGGATGCGCGTGGTGGGCGACATCACGGCCGACGGCGTCGTGAAGATCGAAGGCACGGTGGTGGGTACCGTCCGCGCGGGCCGGCAGGTGCTCGTGGGGAAGGGCGGCGAGGTGGAAGGCGACGTGATTTCGCGCGAGGCGATCATCGGTGGGGAAGTGCGCGGCAGTATCCGCGCCGACGAGCGCATCGAGATCCAGTCCACCAGCGTCGTGCACGGTGACGTCGTGGCAAAACGCCTGCTCGTACAAGAGGGAGGCGAGATCAACGGCGTGGTGCGTATGGGCGACGCGGCGCTCGAGGGCGAGCCCGCCGAGAAGGCGGGGGCGCAGCGGTCCTACTAGACGTGCCGAGATATCCACACGTTCGCCCTTCCGCGTGTGGATTGTTTATCTCTATATACAGTAGCACTTTAGCTGACCATGTGGTGTGGGAATCTCACGTCACTGTCGATAATCTGGTGAGATAATGTCTCCATACTGCCGGAAGTGACAGGCTCAATGGGGCTCGCGGCGCTGGTCTCGTACCTGGATGGCTATCTCCGAGTCGCCGAAGTGCCGGACGCTCCCCACGCGGTCAACGGGCTGCAGGTCGCGAACGCGGGCGCGGTGAGCCGTATCGCGGCGGCGGTCGACCTGTGTGAGGCGACCGTACGGATGGCGGCGGAGCAGGGAGCCGATTTCCTGCTGGTCCATCATGGCTTGTTCTGGCGTGGGCTCGAGCCCCTCACGGGGCGCGCGTATCGGCGCGTGGCGGGACTCATCGCGAAGAACATCGCGCTCTACAGTGCTCACCTGCCACTCGATCTCCATCCCGAGGTTGGCAACAACGCGGTGCTCGCGCGGCAGCTTGGCGTCTCGCTGCGCGGCGATTTCGGCGAGGAATACGGCGTGCGGATCGGCCGGTGGGGAGAGATCGACGTCCCTCGGCACACGCTCGAGCGTCAACTGACGGCCATCACGGGCACCGCACCGCGGCTGCTGCCGTTCGGCCCGGAGCGGGTGCGCCGCGTCGGGGTCGTGACGGGCGCTGCGGGCGCCATGATCGCGCAGGCCGCCGCTGCAGGTCTCGACAGCTTCGTCACGGGCGAGGGTCCCCACCACACGTTCTTTGACGCCGAAGAGCTCAAGTTGAACGTCTTCTACGCGGGGCACTACGCCACCGAGACGGTGGGTGTCCAGGCGCTGGCCGGGCATCTCCGCGACCGGTTCCAGCTGCCGTGGACATTCTTGGACCATCCGACCGGTTTGTGACCCCACGCCGCGTGCTGGCTGTGCTCGCGGCGTCCGAGCTATGCGGCATGGCGCCGTGGTTTTCCGCTTCCGCCGTCGCGCCTGCGCTCTCGCGCGTGTGGCAGCTCGACTCGGCGGGTGGGGCATGGTTGACGATCTCGGTGCAACTCGGTTTTGTCGCCGGCGCGCTGGTGTCGGCCTTGCTCACGCTGTCCGACCGCTGGTCCGCCCGTCGGCTGGTCGCGGCGTGCGCGTGTTTCGCTGGCCTCGTGACCGTCGGTGTGGCGTTCGCGCCGGGTTCAGGAACGGGAATCGCGCTGCGGATGCTCACGGGCGCGGCGCTGGCCGGCGTGTATCCGCCGGGGATGAAGATCGTCGCCGGGTGGTATCGCGAGGGGCGGGGACTCGCGATCGGTGTTTTGGTGGGCGCGTTGACGCTGGGCTCGGCGCTTCCTCATCTCGTACGCTGGGCCGTCCCGGTCGAGCATTGGCGACCCGTGCTCATCATTGCGGCGGGGGCGGCGTTCGTCGGCGGGCTCCTGGTCCTGCTCGTGCCGCACGACGGCCCGTTCGCCGCGCCGGCGCCCCCCTTCAGTTGGCGAGCGGCGCCACGCATCCTCGCGAACCGCGCGGTATCGCTCGCGAACCTCGGCTACTTGGGTCACATGTGGGAGCTGTATGCGATGTGGACGTGGTTGGCCGCGTTCGTCGCGGCGAGCGAGCTCGCCCGCACCGACGGTGCCGCGGCCGGGAGCCGCACGCCGGCGCTCGTCACATTCGCGGTGGTCGGAAGCGGCGCGCTGGGGTGCTGGCTGGGCGGGAAGTACGGTGATCGCTGGGGTCGCACGCTGATCACGAGCGTGGCGATGACGCTGTCGGGCGCATGCGCACTCGCGGCAGGCTTCGCGTTCGGTCACCCCCTCGCCCTGCTGGTCCCGTTGCTCCTCGTCTGGGGCATCACCGTGGTCGCGGACTCGGCGCAGTTCTCGGCCGCGGTGAGCGAGCTCGCTCCGCGCGAGCTCGTGGGAACCGCGCTCACGCTCCAGACGAGCCTGGGGTTCCTCCTGACCTGTCTCACGATTTACTTGTTGCCCTGGGTGGCGGCCCGGATCGGCTGGCGCTGGAGCATGAGCCTGCTGGCGCTCGGGCCGGCGGGCGGTGTGTGGGCGATGGTGGCACTGCGCAGGCAGCCCGAGGCCGCGGCACTCGCCGGCGGGCGGGGTTAGGGCACCGCCACGATCCCCACTTCGCCACCGAACTCGTCGGTGGCGCGCGTGGTCCCCGCCGGCGCAGTCCACCTCCCGCCGTCGATCCGCACATTGACGCGGTGCACGCCGCCCGCAATATGCTGCACGCTTTCCCACGTGCCCTCGCCCGTGGGTCGGAGGCCGACGGGCTGCCAGTCGGTGAAATCGCCCGCGAGCTCTACCGTCGCCGCGGCGGGAGTATAGACAACCAACCGCACGGCGCCGTCGGACGCCGGCTTGAGTTCGAGTCGTGCGATGACATCCGCGCTCCCCCCGCCGTCGCCCCCGGCAGAAGATCGACTAGGGAGGGGCGGGTCCGGGATGGCCCGTGGACGGGGCAGCGGCGTTCGCAGGCGCAGTCCGGCGCTCACGTACCGCCCAGCGACGCTGCCGCTGACCGGATCCGTCGGATAACGGCCAGCCGAGACCAAGAGCGCGGTGCGCTCCCCCAGCCTGAAAGTGGTGCTCGCTTCGCCGTACACGCCGTGACCGGCCCCGCGGCTCAACAGCCTCGCTGCGAGCGACCCGTCGACCTCGAAGTGCCCACGGCTCGCGTGGATCGTCGCACCCACGTCGCTATAGGCCGTGTCTCCGACGAACGATCGGGTGGCGGATGCAGCGAGCGTCACCTGGGCGCGGCGCGCCCACACACCGACGCCAGCAACCACCACGGGGCGGGGCGCGCTGCCGTACGAGGTGCGCCCCCCGGTCCCACCGATCCATGCGCCCCGATCTGCTCCGACGTAATGCAACCGGGCCTCACCGGTCGCGTGCCAGAAACTCGCGAAGTCGGCGTAGTCGCTCCCACCCACCGAGAGGGAGAGCTCCCCGCGCCAGCGGTGGGGGAGCAGACTCGGCGGCGTGAAAAGCGAAGCGGCCATGAGCCCCTGCAGACTCCGGCGACCGCTCTCGAAGCGGAGGTAGGTCCCGCGAGCCGTCACGACGGCGCCGGGCCGGTCCCAGGTCAGGGCCGGGGTAAGGGACCCGGCCGCGGACGGAAGAAAGCCGTCGTAGCGTACGGTTGAGACACCGACGTCCACCGTCGCGGTGGTCTGGGCCGCGGAGGCGCGAACCCCGAATACGGATGTCGCCGCGGCGAGAGACGCGGTCCAGACACGTCGCGCGGCCGGCGCTGGCCGCACGGGGTTACGGGCGGCCGGGGCGCTGCTGGCGGGCCCCCGCGTTCACCAACACGTCCGCGGCCGTCGCCGCGGTGGCGGCCGCGGGGGGTGCGCCCAGAGCGATGTCACGCTCGACGGCGCGACGGAACTCGACCAAGTCCGCGTCTCTGGCGCGCGCGGCGAGGCCGAGTATAGCAGCGGCCGCGCTGTCGACGGGGACCCCGCTCGCCACGAGATCGGCGAGCACGGCGAGCGGCACCGTCAGGGGCTCCCGCCGAGCGTGCCGCAGCTGGGCGAGGGTCGCTGGGGACGCCCCGGCGCGGAGGGCCGCAGCCCCCGCGGTGAGCTCGGCTGGCGAGGCCGCCGCCCCGAGCGCGTCGCGCGCGTGGCCCAAGTCCGCGGCCAGACGCCGCACGGCGGCGACGATCGCGTCTCCCGAGGCGCGTTTCGTCGCGCCTTCCAGCGCGCGCTGCACGAGTGGCTCCGTGGGGAGCATGGCTGCGCGCGCCGAATCGAGGAGTGCCGCGACGGTCGGCCGCGTGGCGGTGTCGAGCCGCTCGAGGCGCGCATCCGCTTGCTGACCGGTCGCCCGTCCCGCGACCATCATGACCACGAGCAACGAGAGCGCCGCACGCGTGCAGTTGGGCGTCACGAGCCACCTCCTACGGTGAGCACCGAGCTGGGTTCGCCGTAGTCCTCGTCGCGGGCCACGGGTGCCGAAGGGTCGGCCAGCCAGCGCGAGCCGTCCACGAAGAAGGCGTAGTGATACCGGCCCGGCATGAGCGGCACCACCACGGTCCAAAGCGCCTCGCTCCCCGTCCGTCGCATCGGCGCGCGGGCCGCGTCCCAGTCGTTGAAGTCCCCGACGAGCGATACATGCGTCGCGCGCGGAGCGACCAGGACGAACTGAAAGACGCGCGACTCCGCCGGCGGGGGAGCAGGCGGAGTGGAGCCCATACGGGAGAGGAGGATAGCGATCGCGAGGACGGCGGCGGCCGCGAGCCCGCCAAGCGGTGTCAGAGTGACCTGGTGGGGCCGCCTGAGCCAGCCCCATGCCTTCTGCAGCGCCGTCGCGTCACCGGGCGTTGGGAGCGCGTTGATCTCGCGCATGACCCGTCCGTCGAGCGCCGGGTCGATCTGGACGGGCCGCCGAAGATGCCGCGCGATGCGTTCGATCACGTCGTCCATCGGTTCAAACACGCTCGGCCTCTTTCAGCATCACCTGGAGCTGCTCGCGCGCCCGCTTGACGCGCATCTTCAGCGCGGAGACACCCGCGCCGGTGAGCCGCGCCATGTCCTCGTACTCGAGCTCCTCGACGTGCTTGAGGAGGAATGCCTCACGCGCGTCGGACGGGAGACGCGCCAGCGCCCATCGGACCGTGTCGTCCCACTCGGTCCGCCCGTCTGGTCCCGCCAATGGCGTGGTCTCGAGTGCCGCCGGATCGTGCACGAACCGGCGGGCCCGGCGCGCGGCGCGCGCGCCCGCCGTGCGGCACCGGTTCACCAGAATGCCGTACAGCCACGCGCCGAAACGCTCGGGATCGTCGCAGCGTGCGAGCGAGCGATAGGCACGGACGAAGGCGTCCTGCAGCACCTCCTCCGCGTCTTCTCGATTGCCGAGCATGTGCAGCGCGTACCGGCCCAGGCGATCGCGATACCGCGCGACGAGATCGGCGTAGGCACCGGTGTCGCCGGTCTGCACACGGCGCACCAGACCGGCGTCGCTCGTCCCCACGTTACCTATACCCACGCGCGCCCCCGGGGCGTCACATCGTTGTCCCGCAGCGGGTCTTGTGACGCGGCCCTCCACAGGAGAGGTATCTATCACAAAGGGGACCTGCAAGTTCGCTGCCAAAGGAGCTGGTCAATGTCGAGACGTGCCACACTCGCCGGATTCTTGGCGGTCGCGCTCTCCCTGGCCGGGTGCTACCAGGACGACGCCACGGTCACCTCCCCACAGGCCCTGCGGCCGCGCATCACGGTCCGGCTCACCGACGCTCCCTTCCCGTACGACTCGCTCCACGGCGTCACCATCTACGTCGTGCGGATCGAGGCCAGCACAGCGCAGGACAGCAGTGGCGGCGACCTGTGGGCGGTCATCACGGAGCCCCGCAAGAGCTTCGACTTGCTCGCCCTGCAGCAGGGGACGACAGCGCTCCTGGGCGAGGGGGAGATGCCCGCGGGCCGGTACCACAGGGTCCGCATGACCATCGACACGAGCCTGTCCTCGATCACCTGGAATGATGCGGCGCAGACCCCGGCTCACGTGAACTGGTACGGCCGGTCGTCGATCTACGCGTCGGTCGAGTACCCGGTCGACGTACCGACCGAGGGGGCGGACATCGTGCTCGATTTCGACGTCGGTCGGAGCTTTCTCTACAACTTTTCCAGCAACAACAACGCGTTCGATTTCAACCCGATCCTGCGAGCGATCAATTCCGCCGCCGTCGGCGCGATCGCCGGGACGGTAACGCAGGACTCCGGGGGGACGACCAGTCCGGTCCCGAACGCCCAGGTCTCCGTGTACACGGACAGCGTCGGGTACAACCTCGAAGCGACGGGACGCAGTGATCAGGGCGGGCATTACAAGGTCGGGTTTCTGCCCCCGGGCAGCTACTTGGTGAAGATCGAGGAGCCATTCATCCCCTCGCTGGAGCTGGTTGCCACGCCGAACGTGCAAGTGACCGCGGGGGGAACGGCGACCGTTTCGGTGACGCTGCCCCAGGCAGGCGCCGGCCACGCCTACATCCACATCAGCGGGCCGACCCAGGTCGGTGTGGGCGGAGGCATTAATCTGTTCGCGGCGGTCGGGGACGCGAGCGGCAACCCGATACAAAATGCTTCGATCACCTGGACGAGCAGTGATCCTACCGTGGCGGCCATACAAGGCGGGAACGACACAGTTACAAGTGCAGGGGTGTCGGTCAGGGGCGTGCAGGCCGGCGTCGCGACAATTCACGCCACCAGCGGCAGCTTAAGCGACTCGCTCATCGTGCATGTTGTCGTGTCGGGATCGGTCGGCTCGATCACCGTCGTGCCCGCGAGCGCCACGGTGACGGTTGGGGACAGCGGGGTGTTCCTCGAGGCGGAATTCCGCGACTCGGCCGGGCACCTGCTCGGCCCCGGCTATGCGTCGTGGTTCAGCTCCGACACGACCGTAGTCTTCGTGTACCCGTGCGGTTCCTGCCTTGGTGATCAAGCGCTCGGGCGCGCTCCGGGGATCGCAACCGTGTTCGCGACCAGCCAGGGCAAGACGGGGCAGGCGACGATCACCGTCGGCCCGTCAGCTCCGGTCGCCACGGTAACCGTCGTCCCAGGCAGCGCCAGTCTCACTGGCGGGGACAACGCTACCTTCACGGCGCAGCTCCGCGACGCGGCCGGTAACATCCTGAGTAACCGATCGGTGTCGTGGTCCAGCACGGACAACTCGGTCGTGACCATCACGAGCGCCAACGGCCCCTCGGCCACTATCCTCGCCCAAGCAGCGGGACTCGCCTCGCTGCGCGCGACCAGTGAGGGAAAGACCGGCGAGGCGAGCATCAGCGTCGCCGCCCCGGCTCCCGTTGCCACCGTAACCGTCGTGCCCAACACCGCGACCCTGGCGGTGGGAGACAGCGTGACGTTCCGGGCCGACCTGCGCGATGCCGCGGGCAATGCACTCACCAACCGGACCGTGACCTGGTCTACCAGCGACAGCACGATTATCAGCCTGTATGGGTTCGGTGCGCAGGCGCTTGTCCAGCCACGGGCCGTGGGTAGTGTGCTCTTGCGCGCCACGAGCGAGGGCAAGACGGGTCAGGCGACGATCACCGTGCACTGACGCCGGGGGGTCGCCCCCGGACGCGCCCGCCGATAGCTTGCGAGTTCTCGCGTCTCCACCCGGAGGACTCGTGCGTTGCACCCCGTTTCTCGCGCTGGTCATCGCAGCAGGCTGCGCGCGCCCGCCCCGCGCGGCTGCCCCTCCTCAGACCGGCTTGCTCGGACCTTCCTCGCAACCGGTCCTCCTACCGCCGCGGCAGTTCGAGGCGGAAGTGCCGCGCACCGACGCCCAATGGCGTGCCGTGGGTCGCGAGGCGGCGACCCTGCTGTCGCAGTATGTGGCGATCAACACCACGAATCCGCCCGGCAACGAGCTCCAGACGGCGCACTGGCTGAAAGCGGTGCTCGCACGTGAGGGCATCGAAGCCCAGGTGTTCGAGCCACAGGCGGGCAAAGCGAACCTGTACGCCCGTCTAAAGGGAGACGGCAGCGCCCGGCCCCTCATTCTGCTAAACCATATGGACGTCGTGCTCGCGACGCCTGAGTACTGGACGGTCGACCCGTTCTCGGGCGTCGTGCAGGACGGGTACGTCTGGGGACGCGGCGCGCTCGACATGAAGGGCGAGGCGATCGCGCAGCTCATGACGCTGCTCACGCTCAAGCGCGCCGGCGTGCCGCTCAAGCGCGACGTGATCTTCCTCGCCACGGCGGACGAGGAGATCGGAGGCGGCGTCGGTGCAGGCTGGTTTGTCGAGCATCACCGCGACGACGTCCAGGACGCTGAGTTCCTGCTCAACGAAGGCGGCACGATCCGCACCGATCCGAGCGGCCGAATCGAGTACTACGGGGTGGGGACCACGGAGAAGTCACCCTTCTGGCTGAACCTGACGGCGCGCGGCACCCCGGGGCACGGGTCGCGGCCCACGCCGGACAACCCCGTCCACCGCTTGGTGCGAGCCTTGTCGCGCATCGCCGCGTATCAGACGCCCCTGATCGTGACACCTGCGGTCGCACGTTACTTCCGCGATCTATCGACCATCGAGACGGACCAAGGGCGGCGTGCGGCGCTGGCGGACGTGCGCGCGGCCCTGCGCGACTCCGCCGCGGTGCGCTTCCTCACCAGTGATCTCACCTACAACGCGCTGCTCCGCAACACCATCTCGATCACGGGCCTTCAAGGCAGCGACAAGACGAACGTCATTCCACCGGTGGCGCGCGCGGCGCTGGACGTGCGGCTGCTGCCGGGCCAGGACCCCCAGGCCTTCCTCGCGGACGTGGTGCGGATTGTGGGTGACTCGGCCGTCGAGATCAGTCCCCAGGGCCCGAACTGGCCCGCCACTGAGAGCCCGACCGAGACGGAGCTGTTTCGCGCCATCGTGGCCGCGGCGCGCGAGCGCACGCCCGATGCGCTCATCACCACGCCGCCCCTCACCGGCTTCACGGATAGCCATTACTTCCGACGCCTGGGCATCGTGAGCTACGGCCT
>DASQAM010000196.1:0-4216 GCA_035635735.1 Gemmatimonadales bacterium
AGTGCCGAGGGCGGGAATCGAACCCGCATGGGGTTGCCCCCACCGGATTTTGAGTCCGGCGCGTCTGCCAGTTCCGCCACCCCGGCGTCATCATTCCGTTTTGACAACGCTTCTACAATTTCGCCCCGTAAGTCGTTCAGCCGCACCGCCTGGGACGGGATTCTGAGTCCCCTGCGTCTGCCGTTCCGCCACTCGGGCGCTCGATTAGTGCTTCGGAGGGACGATTCGCTCGACGTCCCGCTGCTTGGCGAGCATGCGCTCCGCGAAGTCGAGCCGCTCCTCGACATCGGCGAGCCGTCGCTGCACGTCCTCGAGCGCGTCGAGTCGCGTCTGCACGTCGTCACTGCCCCCCACCCGCTTCTGCAGGTCCTCGACCGCCTGGGCTAGGTCGCGCCGGGACCTCCTCGGCCCGCCGAGCGGATTAGGCGGTCCCAACCGCCCGCCGAGCGCCTTGGCGATCGACACAGCCACGATGATGAACCCTACGCCGAGGGCCCACTCGGGGATACCGAACATGCTCCTCCTCCCGTGAGCCCCTAACTTACCCGCCCGGCCGCGTGGGCGGGACCCTCGTCCGCCGCCGCCCTGCTCGCATGTGAACCGGCCTCCGTGTGTCGGATGTCACAGTCCCGATCCGCCGGCAGCCGCCATGATTGTGCGACGCGATTGCTACGTCGACCGCCCGGGGAGTGCGCGCATGCCACAAGTGCAATACTGGGCCCGAGTGCGGGCCGGGATGGACTGCCCGCTGCGGCGCGGGGCGTGGTATCGAGTGGTTGAGCTCACCGCCGGCGACACGGTACTCGAGGTCAACAGCCGTCTGTTGCGCGTCCCGCGGGCCTTCCTGCAGGTCCTGCCGCTCCGCCCCCCCATGTGGTCGCTCGTGCGTCGCAGGCCCGATGAAGCGGCCCCGACCTCCGAGGATGGGAGATACGCCGTCTGCCCGAGCTGCTGCGAGCGCAGCCCGGTGGTCGACTCCGCGCCGACCCTGCGCTGTCGGCGCTGCGGCGCCGTGTTCGCGATTGCGTGGTCGGACTCACCCTGGCGAGCCTTCGAAGTGCTCCCGGGGCGACCGGAACCTGGCCGGCTGGCGCGCGCCCGCGCGGTCGCGCTGCGCGCCCTCGCCGCGGCGTTCGGCGTGCGAGCGTGAGCTACGGCTTGCGCGGCTTGCGCGCTCCGGCGCGCGGCCCCCGCCCCGGCATCTGCTGCCGGACTTCGCGCCGATGGCGCACGACCTCCGCCACCCGCTCCTGGAACCGGCGACGCTCCTCCTGATACCGCGCGTGCTGTACCGGCGTGAGATACCCCTGCATCTCACGAGCCTCGTCGCGGTTCACCTGCTGCAGCTTCGACTGGTTATCCTGCCGCTCGTTGACGAGCTGCTTCACCCGGTCCTGGTTGGGCGTACCCGAGGCTAGCTCGGCGTTTAGCGTCTGATTGATCTCCCGCTGGCGCGCCCGGATCGGCTGTCGCTGTCCTTCGAAACGCTGCTCGGTCGCCTGCAGCTTGGCGGTCTGGTCATCGCTCAGCCCCAGCGTCGAGCGCACGTGCTCGTTCCAGCGCTGGCGGATCTGCTTCCGCAGTTGCTGCGCCTCCGCGCCGTTCGGGGGCGCCCCGGCCGTGTCCGCGGGCTCCTGCGCGACCAGCGGAAGCGTCGCCGCGAGCATCAAGACCCATGTGAATGACTTCATCAACCCTCCAGCGACTCGAGCAAGGCACGCAGTTGAGGCGCACTCAAGTCTTCGAGACCTACATCCTGCGGGGACACCCCTTGTCGTTCGGCACCCGCTTCCCCCAGCCCTTCGAGCACGACCCGGAGCTCGTCGCCCGAAAGCTCGCTCAGCTCGCTCCCTGCGGACGCAGGCGGCAGCAGGGGGGACGTCGTGAGCTGCGGGCTCCGCACATTGAGCGCCACGACGCTCGCGCCGATCACGAGCAGGAGCACCGCCGCAATCCGCAGCCACGCCGGCTGTATCCATCCCAACACGCGGACGTCGGCGCGCGGCTCCGTCCGCAGGCGTTCAACCACGGCCTGCGCCGTGCTCTCCACGTCGAGCCGCTCCGCCGCGCCAGCCCCCAGGCGCCGGGCCACCTCCTGCAACTGGTCGTCGTTCAACTTGGCGTCGTCGTTCATTTCATGTGCTCCTTCAATCGTCTCACCGCGTGGTGATAATGCACGCGCGCCGCGCCGGGGGTCGTCCCGAGCGCCGCGGCGATCTCTTCGTACTCGAACCCCTGCTGAGCCCGCAGCAGGAATACCTCGCGTTGCATCCGGGGCAGCTGCTCCAGGCCTGCCACGAGCCGCCGCTCCGCCTCGCCGGCCACCGCCCGCTCGTGCGGGTCGCCATCCGTGGCCCGCAGGTCGTCGCCGAGCGGCACCACCCGCGCCCGCCGGGACCGCCGGTGCGCATCCTTCAAGACGTTGCCGCCGATCGTCATCAACCAGGTGCGAAACTGGCACTGGCCGCGGAACCGCCCGAGCGCGCGGAACGCCCGGATGAAGGTCTCTTGCACCAAGTCGTCCACGTCCGCCGCGAGCGCGCCTGCGCCGGCCAGGAAGCGGGCGAGCGCGCGCGCATGACGGCGGACCAGTTCGGCCGCCGCCGGCTCGTCGCCACCGTGCCAGGCGGCGATCAGCGCCGCATCGGTCAGAACCGCGGCGACGGGCTCGGCGGGAGTCATGCTCGGTACCGTGGACGTTGGAATGACGGAAATATTAAGGGAGGTTGCGCCGATGCTCCCCAGCCTTTACGTTGAGAGTTCGAACGATCGTTCGAACCCATGCGCCCCTACGACGAGCGGCTCGACCACTTCCTCTCCCGGGCGGCGAAGGTCTTCGCCGACCAGGGCTATCACTCCACCACGATGCGCGATCTCGCCGCGGCGACCGACATGTCGCTCGCCGGCATGTACTACTACGTCCGCGGCAAGGAGGAGCTGCTCTTCCGTATCCAAGAGCGCTGCTTCACGCGGGTGCTCGCGGGCGCGGAGGGCGCGCTCGCCAGGTTCGGCGAGGCCGACCCGGGCGCCCGGTTACAGGCGTTCATCCGCCACCACGTGACCTTCTTCGCCGCCCACATGGCCGAAATGAAGGTCCTGTCGCACGAGGCCAATTCCCTCACGGGCGAGCGCCTGCGGAAGGTCAACGCGATCAAGCGGCGCTATGTGGACTTGCTCGAGGGGCTGCTCAAGGATGTCGCGCCGGACGAGTCGGCGGTGGACCGCAGCGCCGCGACCTACACGCTGTTCGGCATGATGAACTGGATCTACAACTGGTACGACCCCGCGGGCGAGATCGATCCTCAGCGCCTGGCGGAGCTCATCGCGCGCACGTTCATCGGCGGATTCGCCGAGGCGCGTTCCACGGTTCACGGAGGCTGACGGCTCATGGCTACGATGACGGAACCCAAGGCCGAGACAAAAACGCTGGTCCACTTCATGGTCGAAGGCGGCGTCGCGATCATCGAGCTGGACGACGCGCCCGCCAATACGTACACCTACGAGATGATGCGTCAGCTCGACGAGGCGATCCTGCGGGCGCGCTTCGACGACGACGTCCACGTGGTGGTGCTGCGCGGTCACGGCGACAAGTTCTTCTCCGCCGGCGCGAACATCGGCATGCTGAACAGCGTGACCCCGCGCTTCAAGTTCTTCTTCTGCCTGCATGCCAACGAGACCCTCAACCGCTTGGAGCAGACGCCGAAGCTCACGATCGCCGCGCTGAACGGGCACACCGTGGGCGGTGGGCTCGAGATCGCCATGGCGTGCGACATCCGGCTTGCCAAGGAGAACGCCGGCAAGATCGGCCTCCCCGAGGTGAACCTCGGCGTGCTGCCCGGCACCGGCGGGACCCAGCGGTTGGCGCGCCTAGTCGGCAAGGCGCGGGCGATCGAGCTGATGGCGAAGGGCGAGCTGTTCTCATTCGATCGGGCCAAAGAGCTCGGCGTCGTGAATGAGATCTTCCCCGCCAAGGAGTTCTGGGAGCAGGTGATGCTCTACGCCAAGCAGTTCTGCCCCCCGCACAAGGCGTCCAAGGCGGTGGGCCTGATCAAGCGGTCCGTGCAGACGGGCGCCGAGATCCCCTTCGAGTCGGCGCTCGCCCTGGAGCGCGAATTGCAGCAGCAGCTGTTCCAGAGCGAGGACGCGAAGGAAGGCATCGCTGCCAACCTCGAAAAGCGGGTCGCGGAGTTCAAGGGCCGGTGAAGACCGACCTGCT
>DASQAM010000197.1:0-3411 GCA_035635735.1 Gemmatimonadales bacterium
ACCCCCCGCCACGTGATCGGTACCACGGTGATGGACTTCACGCGCCGGCTGATGAGCTCGCCCTTCACGTGCTTCAGACTCGGATCGGTGGCCGCGTCGGGGATGAACACCGTCTCGCCGCCCTGCATCGCGCGCTTCAGCTCGGGGTAGCGCTCCAGGTCCACCACGTAATTGCGAATGGTGGGATCCTCGTAGGAGGCCACCAGCCGCACGGACCGGCCGCCGCGCTCCGCGAGAAAGATCGAGCAGCGGTCCAGCCCGAACGCTTCGCCCAGCTTACGCGCGATGCCCTGGAGGATGTCGATGAAATGGAGCGACGTGGAGACTTCCTTGAGGATCTCGATGATGGCGAGCAGGTGCTTGCGCTCGCGCTCGAGCTCGGCGACGCGCGCTTCGAGAGCGGAGGGGAGAGTCATGGCATAGTTTGCGTCCCCGGCGGATGCGGCGTCAAGTTGCCGCGCACGCGCGCGCGCGATAGCTTCGGAGCCCATGCGATCACTCTTTGTTGCCGCTTGCGTCGCCGTGCCCGCCCTCGCCGCGCAGGGGCGCCCGACCCCCGCGCCACCGCCGCTCGCCGCCTGGACGCCCGTGCCGGAGTTACCGGGCATGGGCCGTCCCGTCGACACCGCGAGCGTCGCCGCGCGGCGGCGCGCGCTGCTGGCCCGCATCGGCCGCGGCGCCGTGCTGGTGCCCGCTGGGCACGAACGCGAGCTCGAGCGCGACTACGTCCAGGACAACGACTTCCGCCAGAGCAACACGTTCTTCTACTTCACCGGGCTCGAGACCCAGGACGCGTGGCTCCTGCTCGTCGCGGGCGGCGGCGCCTCCGAGACCGTGCTGTTCCTGCCGCCGCGCAATCCGCTCCAGGAGCGCTGGACCGGCCTGCGTCTCGGACCGGACAGCACCGCGGTCCGGCTCAGCGGCATTCCGCGCGTCCTCCCCACGGACTCGCTCGATGACGCGCTAGCCGCCGCGCTGTTCCGCGTTCGCGGCCCCCTGTACGTCCCTCTCGACCAGACGACGCGCGACGAGCAACGGATCCGCGACCTCGTGTTCGCGGGGCGCGACGTGCGGAACCTGCGCCCCAGCGCGGACTCGATGCGACTCGTGAAGGACGCCGACGAGATCGCTCGCATGCGGAAGGCCGTCGACATCTCGGTGCTCGGTCACATTGCGGCGATGCAGGCGGCCCGCCCGGGCGTCTGGGAGTACGAGATCGAGGCGGCGCTCGAGGCGGTATTCCGGAGGAACGGCGCCGATCGCGTGGGCTATCCGTCGATCGTGGGCAGCGGTCCCAACAGCACCACACTCCATTACGACGTCAACCGGCGGCAGACGCGGGACGGCGATCTGGTCGTCGTGGACGCGGGTGCCGAGTGGGGACAGTACACCGCCGACGTGACGCGCACCTTTCCCGTGAACGGGAAGTTCACTCCGCGCCAGAAGGCGATTTACGACCTGGTCCTGGCGACGCAGCAGGCCGCCTTCGATTCCACCCATCCCGGCACGACCATCGCCCAGCTCAACCGGGTGGCGCGCGACTATATGCGCGCGCATTCCGGTACGCTGTGCGGCCCGGAGACGTGCGACAGCTATTTCATTCACGGCCTGTCGCACTGGCTCGGCATGGACGTGCACGACGCAGGCGATTACAGCACGTCACTCAAGGCGGGGATGGTGCTCACGATCGAGCCGGGGATTTACCTGGCGCAGGAAAGCCTCGGCGTGCGGATCGAGGACGACGTGGTGGTGACCGCGACCGGGGCGGAGTGGCTCTCCGCCAAAGCGCCGAGGACGACGGCCGAGATCGAGCGCCTGATGGGGCGGCGCTAGGTCTCGTCTTTCTCGCCTTTGATGTCTGCGAGGACCTGCTTGGCTTCCTGCTTGTATTCGTGGTCGAGCACGTCCGCGATCGGGAGCCCGTCGATCGCCGTGAACTGCACCCGCGCCTTGGAGTATTTGCCGACGTCGACATACACCTCGCCCAGCTCGAGGCGGTGGAAGATGTTTTGCGGCTTCAGGGCGACGGCGCGCTCGAGGTACCGCTGGGCATCTTCCCAGTTGCCCTTGTCCAGGAACCCGCCGCCGAACAGCGTCTTGGCGAAAAACTTCTGGAACCCCGACAACCGCTTGACCTCGGCATGCCACGCCCCGATCAGGTGATTCGCACCGTCGTGCGTCGAGTCAAGCTCGAGGGCTTTCATTCCTTCGTCGTAGATGAGCTTGGCGAAGCGGACCCGCTCCTTGCCTCCCTTGGTGCGCGACAGCCGGCCCATGGCTTGGGCCACCGTGAAGTGCCCGTCCGCCCCGTTGGGGTTTACCCGCACCGCGGCCTCGCCGTACGCGCGCGCCATGACGTAGAGGCTGTCCCGGACCTGTTTGGAGGAGTCGTCCTTGCCCTCGATCTGCTTCGCGATGTCGACGGCCTCGCGCCCCGCCTTCCACAGGGCCGCGTAGTTCGTGGAATCGTGCGCGAGCGCGGCGCGATAGTGCCCGAGCGCCTGCTGCGGCGCAAGGGCCGCGTGCGCGCTGTCGCCCAGCGCGATGTGCTCCGCCCCCGTGGGCTGCGCCTGGGCGGCGAGCGCCGCGGGCAGGGCGAGGCAGATCAGCAGGGACGCGGCGCTGCGCATCGAAGACTCCGTGAGGAGGGGGGCCGGTAATGTTGGTCGTGCCGCTCATCGAGCGCAAGCGTGACGGCGGCGCCCTTACGCCGGAGGAGTGGTCCGCCCTGGTCGCGGCGTACACCGCGGACCGCATCCCCGACTACCAGATGTCGGCGTTGCTCATGGCGGTCCTGCTCCGCGGGCTCGAGCGCCAGGAGCTCGCCGCCCTCACCGATGCGATGCTCGCCTCTGGTCAGCGGCTCGCGTTCGACTCGTGGGCGACACCGCGCGTCGACAAGCACTCGACCGGCGGCGTCGGCGATAAAGTGTCGCTGGTGCTCGCGCCGCTCGTGGCGGCGTGCGGCGTGGCCGTGCCGATGATGTCCGGCCGTGGGCTGGGCCATACCGGCGGCACCCTCGACAAGCTCGAAGCGATCCCGGGGTTCCGCACGGGATTGTCCCTGACGGAAGCCAAGGCTCAGGTGATGAAGCTCGGCTGCGCGATGATCGGACAGACGCCCGAGATCGCCCCCGCCGACCGCCGGCTGTACGCGCTGCGCGACGTGACGGGCACGGTCGCGGCGATTCCCCTCATTGCTGCCAGCATCATGTCGAAGAAGCTCGCCGAAGGACTGAATGCGCTCGTGCTGGACGTGAAGCGCGGCAGCGGCGCGTTCCTCCCCAAGGTGGAGCAGAGTCTCGAGCTCGCGCAGACGATGATCGCGCTCGGCGAGGACCGCGGGTGCCCCACCGTGGCGCTGCTCACCGCCATGGACCGCCCGCTGGGGCGCGCCTGCGGCAACGCCCT
>DASQAM010000198.1:0-9468 GCA_035635735.1 Gemmatimonadales bacterium
GGGAGCCGTCCACCTCGAAGCTCAGGATCCGGAGGTGGGGCTGTGTACCGACCTCTCGGTCGGGGACGATTCGCAAGGGCTGACCGAACCTCGATGGCGTGACACCCGGCTCCAACAGATGATCCGACACCACCAGCGGCACGCGCCCCGGAGCTTCGGCATGGAGGTACGGAGCGAGCACAGGATGCTCGACGATCAACTTAAGCACCGGTCGTGGAACGAGGGGGGGCGGTTGCTGAGCAACCGATGCGCCGGCCCAAGGAGCCAGCACAGCAATCAGCAGGGGGAGAATTCTCATGTGCCCTAAGAGGCGTCGACCTGCTCGGCGAGACGTTTCGGCGCCCGGTTGCGCCAGGCGGTGATCAGCGCTTCCCGAACCGCGTCCTTCCTGGCGGCCCGCAACCGAACGTTCGTGGCACCACCGCGACCCCAGCCGCCCTTGACGGGCGCGAAGGCCGCGGGCTGGGCCCGCACGAACAGCTCTTGCTGCTCCGGGGTGAGCTTCACCATGGCCCAGCCGCTCTCGGGGTAGCCCAACGTCGCGAAAATGCGGCCCGCCACGCGAAAGTCGGGGTGGCCCATGTGAGCGGCTTCCAAGGCTTGCGGCAGACTCAGGGCGATGCGTCGGAACTCGCTGGTTGTCACGAAATCGCTTTCCTGGGGTTGAGTGCCATGTATGCTGCCCCGTCAGCACGCCCTGACCAGGCGGGTCTCTCCTGGCTGGCCGAGCGCGAACCTGAAGGATGCGTCCTTAAACCCCATCAAGACCTTCCTGGTAGCGACCACGTTTGCGCACCACTGTCCCGCTCCTTCCTCCACGGCCACGTTAGCCCGGTACAGGGCCTTACCGAGCGGCAGCTCGACCATCGCCACGACGGTGTCCCGGGGACTCGTTCCGGACCTCGCCACCCACTGCACAAAGACGCGGGGCCGGTCGTCGCGCCGCCCATCCTCCAGGATCGAGATGATGCGGTACCAGCCGCTCGCGTCGCCCGCGGTCCAGCCGCCGCGGCTCACGAGGGCCGTTTGAGCCGCGCCGGAGCAGGTAACGCGCGTACGGCCGGCCCACGCCCACTCGAGGCAGCTGAGCGAATCGGGCGGGGGGTTCTTGGCCGGCAGCTTCAGGTAGCCGTGGTAGGCGGTCCGGAGCGTGTCCGAGGCTGCGACGCACAGGCTGTAGGCGCGAAAGAAGGACTCCATGGGGACGAGCCACATCACGCGGTACCGCTTCTGGGCAGCCGGAAGCCGGAAACCGCCCGCCGAGTCGGTTGTAGTGCGGACGATGGCGCGGGCGCACGTGGAGTCCGAATAGTCGGGGGACACCGCGACTTCGGCGCCCGGCACCGGCGTGCCGTCACTGCGGCGCAGGACGCCGCTCACCGGCGCTGAGAGCGTGTCCGTGTGTGGGATGGGAATGGGACACGCCGCGGTGCAGGGCGCAAGGATGCAGGCCGCAATGGCCACCGAACGGGAGGGCTTGGGGTGGCTCATTCCGGTATCGTACCCTCGCAGGAGCATTTTGGCGCGTCTCGGCGCGCCGCTAGCGCCCGCTCCCCCTCCCGCCGGGCCCGCTGTAGCTTCCCCACCTCCATGCTCCCCCTCTTCCTCCTTCTTGTAGCCGGCGACACGACCGGCTATTGGCAGCAGCAGGTCGCGTATCGGATCTCCGCCGCGCTGGACGAGCCGTCGGGCGTGCTCACCGGCCACGTGCGCATCAGCTACGTGAACCGCTCCCCCGACACGCTGCGCGACTTCTACGTGCACCAGTACCTGAACGCGTTCCGCCCCGGCTCTCGCTGGGCCGCTGCCGACTCGGCCGAGCAGCGCGAGCGGTTCCAACATCTCAAGGATCCGGACTACGCGTTCGAACGCATCACAAGCGCCACCGTGATGGGCCAAGCCTCGCGACCCGACTACCCGTATGCGCCCGACTCGACCATCGCGCACTGGGCCCTGCCGCGATCCCTCGGCCCCGGCGATTCGCTGACCGTCGAGATCGATTGGCAGGCGCGTCCATCCACCCTGGCGCGGCGCCAGGGACGCCAGGGCCGGCGCTTCGACTTCGCGCAGTGGTATCCCAAGGTAGTGGTGTACGACGGCTACGGCTGGGAAGACCACCCGCTCTATCCGGGGGGCGAGTTCTACGGCGAGTTCGCCACGTTCGACGTTATGCTCGATCTGCCGCAGGACCAGGTGATCGGCGCGACGGGCGTCCCAGTGGAGGGCGATCCCGGCTGGGAAAGAGGGAAGGCCGACCCATCGCTCAAGATCGAGTATCAACGCGACTGGTACCGCTCCCCGCTCCCCGCTCCCGGCTGTACCGGTATGCGCGTAGCGGCGGGACGGAAATGCGTACGGTTCCGAGCCCAAGACGTCCATCATTTCGCTTTCTCGCTCAATCCGGACTACATCTACGAGCAGGGGCGCTACGGTGATGCGGTGGTGCGCGTGCTGTATCAGCCGGGCGACCGCGCCACCTGGGGGCAGGGGAAGGCCGTCCAGAACACCGTCCGGGCGCTCGCGTGGCTCGACTCCTTGTTCGGGAAGTATCAGTGGCCCCAGCTCACCAACGTGCACCGCATCGAGGGCGGTGGGACCGAGTTCCCGATGATGATCATGGACGGGAGCGCGTCGATCGGCCTCATCGTGCACGAGACGGGGCACCAGTACGTCATGGGCCAGCTCGCCAACAACGAGTGGCGCGAGGGCTGGCTCGATGAGGGGTTCAGCGATTTCCAGGAGGGCTGGTTCTTCGAGATGCACGGCGGCCCACCGGCATACGGCGGACTCGAGCCCGGCGTGCTGTGGCTCGACCTCGAGCGCTGGAGCGAGCCGGTCTCGACCGTGAGCGAGCACTTTCGCGATTTTCTCATCTATCAGGAAATGATCTACAGCAAGGCGCAGCTGTTCTACGAGCAGCTGCGCTACGTCGTGGGCGACGAGACGATGCGGCGCATCCTGCGCGAGTACTTCGCTCGCTGGACGCTGAAGCATGTAAACGAGGACGCGTTCCGCCGCGTCGCCGAGGCGGTGTCGCGCCAGGATCTGAAGTGGCTGTTCGGCGAGTGGCTCCACGCGACGCCGCTCATCGACTACCGGCTGCGTCGGGTCGAGCGGCACCGGCTCCCGGGTGGGCGCTGGCGCACCGTGGTGACCGTGGAGCGAAAAGGCGACGGCCGGATGCCCGTTGAGATCGGCGATCGCGATACCATCTACGCCCGGGCCACGGGCGAGCCCGTCACCGAGCGCGTCGAGTTCACGAGTGCCCGGAAGCCCGGGCGCCTGATGCTCGACCCGCGCGGTCGCACCCACGACTACGACATGCTCAACAACCGGGAGAAGCGCCCGTTCGTGGGCCGGGGAGCAGTGGACCTGCGCCTGGACGATCCCACGCGCGAGACGGCCCGGCGAGACAGACTCGTCAGCGCGTGGCTGCCCGTGGCCTGGTCTAACGATTTCGGCGGTGTGACGCTGGCCGTGCGGAACCGCACCAACTATCTCGACCGCTACAACCGAGGCTTGTCCATCGCGTCGGTGGCGACCGGCAACGGTACCAGCCAGCGCTTCGGCTTTTACGGCCGCTGGTCGAACCCGATCCGCCACCTCATGCCCCGCACCGAGACCGGTGTCGCGGCGTGGGCCGTGGAAGGTCGGGCGGGCGTCGCGCTTTCGATGGACCGTGCCCTGCGTGAGCACCTCGGCTTCGGCGCGGATCCCCACCTCGGCTTCGACGCCCTCTGGATGGCCACGACGAACCTCGGCTATCTCGACCGCCGCCTGTGGGAGGACGCCGGGACGGTCGAAGCGGGCCCCTGGGTCTCCACCACCGTGCGACGCGGGTCCGCGCTCGTGCGCGCGCGGCTCGCCGCCCGTGGGGGGCTCGTGTACTCGAACCCGGGCCCCGGGTACGCGTCCTCGAGCCGCTACGACGTCGAGGGCTTCGGCCGCTTCACGGGCGAGGCGAGCGTGCGGGCACCGTTCCCCCTCGGCACGACGCTCGGTGTGCGACTGTTCGGCGGCGCGTACGCGGGCCGCTCGGCCCCCGTGCCGCAGCGCCGCATTCCCATCGCCGGCGCCGACCCCTACGAGACGTTCACGAATCCCCTATTGCGCAGTGCGGGCGCGTTGTTCGTGCGCCCGGACTTTTACTATCACGCGCCCGGCAACGGCAACCTGCGCGGCTTCCGGAACGACCTGGGCGGCCGCTGGGCGGTAACGGTGAACCTGGAGCTGGCCCGCTCCGTCTGGCGGCGCGATCGGGGTATCTTGCGGGATGTGGCACTCACCGGCTTCGCCGACGGCGGGCTCGTGGACACGCTGGCGGTTGCCCCGACCGCTACCGGCGCGGGCCGCTGGTACACGCCCCTGTACGATGGGGGAGTGGGCCTCGTGACCCGTCACCAGATCCGAGACCTGAGCTGGACCATGCGCCTCGAGCTGCCGCTCGTGGTGAGCCGCTCGACCTACGCCCGAGACCTGCGACCCAGCGAAGGCAAGCTGGCATTCCGGTGGCAGCTGAGCCTAGCCCCTAGCTTCTAATGAACGCGAGCGCGAACGATCGGCGCGGCTTCTTCCGGGAGGCCTTCACCCGGCTGCTGCGCGAAGTGGCGACGCGCACCGAGCAGCGAGTCGCGCCGCGGCGCTACTTCCGGCCGCCGGGCGCGGCCGACGAAATCGCCTTCCTCGCGTCGTGCACCCGGTGCGGCGACTGCCTCCCCGTGTGCCCGGTGCATGCGATCATCAAGGCCCCGCCCGGGGCGGGTCTGGCGGCCGGCACGCCGATCATCGATCCCGCCATCCAGGCGTGCGTGGTGTGCACCGACATGCCGTGCGCCCACGCTTGCGCCACCGGCGCCCTCGTGCCGCCGGCCGGCGGGTGGGACGAGATCCACATGGGCGTGCTGGAGCTCGACCCCCAGCGCTGCATCACGTTTCAGGGCGTGAGCTGCGGGGTGTGCGCCCGGGCATGCCCGGTAGGGGAGCGAGCCCTCGCGATGGACGCGGGCGGGCACCCGGTGCTGCGGCCCGAAGGCTGCGTGGGGTGCGGGGTGTGCGTCACCGCATGCGTCACTTCACCGTCTTCGTTGCGGCTGAGCCTGCCCTCGCCCACATGACTGAGTGCGGAATGCGGAGTGCGGAATGGGGAAGGTGAGCGAGCTGCCGTATCGCGTCGACAAGCCCTGGGGCCACGAGTTGATCTGGGCCAGAACCGACCGCTACGTCGGCAAGATCCTCCACATCGAGCCCGGACACGTCTTGTCGCTGCAGTATCACAACAAGAAGGACGAATCGATCTACGTGCTCACCGGCGAGATCATCCTGCGCATCCAGCAGGGCGACACGCTGATCGAGCGGCCCATGTCGCAGGGAGCCGCGTTCCACATCGAGCCCAAGGTGATCCACCAGTTCGAGGCGGTGGTGCCGACCGACCTGCTCGAGGCCTCGACTCCCGAGATCGACGACGTGGTGCGGCTCAAAGACCGCTACGGACGGGTGTGACATGAAAGTCATCGTTCCCCTCGCCGGAAAAGGCACGCGGCTCCTGCCGCTCACCAAGCGGGTCCCCAAGCCCCTGGTACGCGTCGCCGGGCGACCAGTCATGGACTACGTCATGGATGCGGTGAAGGGGCTCGACATCGAGGAGCTGATCGTCATTACGGGACATCTCAAGGAATCGGTCGAGCGCTACATCCTCGAGCAGTACCACGTTCCAGCGAAATTCGTGGAGCAGAAGAAGCTGGACGGCACCGCGGGCGCGATCAACCTGGCACGCCCCTACGTCGACTGTCCGGTGCTCATCATCTTCGTCGATACGGTATTCGAAGCCGACCTGACGCTCATCAACCGGGTGGATGCCGATGGCATCATCTGGGCCAAGGAGGTCGAGGACTACCAGCGGTTCGGCGTGATCGTCACCGACGCGGGGGGCTACATGACCCGCATCGTCGAGAAGCCGAGTACGCCGGTCTCGCGGCTCGCGAACATCGGGTTGCAGTACATCAGGGACTGGAAGTCGCTGTTCGACGGCATCGCGCACACGCTGGCGCAGCCGCCCGGGAAGGGCGGCGAGTATTATCTCACGGACGCGTTCCAGTACATGGTGGACCGCGGCCGCCGGCTGCTCACCGCGCCGGTGGCGGGGTGGTACGACTGCGGCAAGGTAGACACGCTGCTCGAGACCAATCAGCATCTGCTGGACCACGGCCGGGCGCGGGCTCCGTCGGGGCCGTGCCCGCGCTGCACGATCGTTCCCCCCGTCTACATCGAGGATGGCGTAACGATCCACGACGCCACGATCGGGCCCAACGTGTCGATCGAGGCGGGGAGCTTCGTCGCCGAGAGCACGATCGCGAACAGCATCCTGGGTCGGAACGTCCGGGTGGTCCGGGCGACCGTGAAGGACTCGCTGGTCGGGGACGATCAGAAGATCGAAGGGAAGGTCATCCAGCAGAGTGTGATGGACGCCGGGGAGATCGCGCCGGCGAAGTAGCGGCGCCCGCGCTACGTAACAAGCTGAGTCGCAGGAACTTGCCTGCCCTTGACGGGCATCCGAAACCAAACTTAATTACTGACCGTTCAGTAACTAACTATGCGACCGGATCGAGCGCCGTGAGCCAGGCCGTCACCCCATCGAAGCGTCAATCCAAGCCCCGTTGGAAGCGTCGCAAAGACGCCCGGCCGGGGGAGATCGTCGCCGCCGCGCTCGAGGTGTTCGGAGAGCGCGGGTTCGCCGCGACGAAGCTCGCCGACGTGGCCCGGCGAGCCGGTGTGACCAAGGGCACCGTCTACCTCTACTTCGACAGTAAGGAAGCCCTGTTCAAGGCCGTGGTGCGGGAGACGATCGTGCCGGTCATCGCCAAGGGTGAGGCCTTCGCCCAGTCGTTCACTGGCAGCGCCCGGGAGCTGGTGGAGCAGTTGGTGCGGGAATACTGGCGGCTGGTGGGGGAGACGGCGGTGGCCGGAATCCCGAAGCTCATGATGGCCGAGGCCGCAACTTTCCCCGAGCTCACACGTTTCTACTACGAGGAAGTCGTGACCCGCGGGCACCGGCTCATGGCCGGCGTGATCGAGCGCGGCATCAAGAACGGTGAGTTTCGTCCAGTGAACGTCATGGTGGCCGCGAAGCTCGCCATGTCGCCGCTGATGCACGCGGTGGTCGCGCGGCACGCGTTCGGATCCTGCATGCCCGAGGCGTTCGACGTCAAGAAGTATCTCGACACTCACATCGACCTGTATCTCCATGGTATCGCGAAGCAATAGCTCCTGGCTCGTCGCTGTACTCGCATGGCTCGTCGTCGTAGGCGTCCCCCTTGCCGCGCAGGCGCCTGCACCGACCGGGCCGCTCCGGTTGTCGTTCGCCGATGCCGTGCGGCTCGCATCCGGCGAAGTGCCGGTGGTGGCACTCGCAAGCTTGCGCACCACCGAGGCAGACGCGCGGGTGCGGCAGGCGCGCGCGGCGCTGCTGCCGTCCGTCTCCCTTGGGGGCGCATGGGTCAACCGCGACTTCAACTCCCAGGCGCTCGGTATTCCGTTCCCCCCGCAGTTCAACTTGCAGAACCCGGTTCCCCCCTTCAACAACTATGATGGGCGGGTCACGGTGACGCAGACGCTGTTCGATTGGTCGAGCGTGGCACGGGTGCGCGCCGCTGCGGCGCAGGCCGACGGCAGCCGGGCAGAGCGCGGAGTGACGGTCGAGGGCGCGGCGTCGACCGCGGCACTCGCCTATCTGCGGGCGGCGCGCGGGCAGGCCGCGGTCGCAGCCCGCCAGGCGGACTCGGCCCTTGCGGCCGAGCTGGTCGGACTCGCTCAGGCGCAGAAGGCGGCCGGGGTGAGCGGGGCGATTGACGTGACCCGCGCTCGCACGCAGCTGGTCACCGCGGAGGGGCTGCTCATCGTCGCCCGGAACCAGATGGACCGCGCCCGCATCGACGTGACGCGCGCGCTGGGGCTCGATCCCGCCACACCGCTGACCCTGACGGACTCGCTCGCGCCCACGCTGGGCGCGGCGGAGGTGCCCGGCGAGCGGGATGCCGCCGTCACCGCGGCGCTCGCCGGGCGGCCGGACCTCGGCGCCGAGCTCGCCCGCGGGGCGGCAGCGCGGCGCAGCGGCACTGCCATTCGCGCGGAACGACTCCCCCGGGTCGGCGTCGAAGCGGACTACGGCGTGAATGGCCCGACCGGTCCGAGCGCCCTCAGCACGCGTCAGGTGGCCCTGCAAGTGACGCTGCCCATCCTCGACGGCCTCCGCCGCGAGGCGCGGGCGGCCGAGCAGGACGCGGTGGTGCGCGAGTCGCAGGTGCGCGAGAGCGACCTGCGATGGCAGATCGCCGCCGAGGTGGACGCCGCGCTGCTCGATCTGCGGTCGGCGCAGGCGCAGCAGGCGGTTGCGGCCGAGCAGCTACGGCTCGCCGAAGACGAGCTCGCGCAGTCGCGCGAGCGCTTCAAGGCTGGCGTGGCCGGAAACATCGAAGTCATCAATGCCCAGACGAACCTGATCCGCGCGCGTGACACCGAGATCGACGCCCGCTTTGCCGCCGCGACCGCCCGGATTTCTCTGGCGCGCGCCGCGGGCGTGGCCCGGACCCTTCATTAAACGCACATACCGATGAGTGACGACATGGCTACGACGATCGAACGCGAGACGACCCCCGCTGCCACCCGGCCCGCACGGCCTGCACCCGTGGCGCAACCCGGGGGGAACAAGCGCAGAGTCTTCATCATCATGGGCGTCGTGCTCCTCGGCCTCGTGGCCGTGGGGATTCGGCGCTGGATCTACAGCCTCAACCACGTATCGACCGACAACGCCCAGGTGGACGGGCACATCATCCCGATCCTTCCGAAGGTGGGTGGCTATGTCCTCGAGGTCCGGACCGACGAGAATCGGCAGGTGAAGGCCGGCGACACGCTCGTGGTGCTGGACGACCGCGATTACAGGGCGCGGCTGGCGCAGGCCGAAGCCGATCTCGCCGTGGCGCTCGCGGGAGTGAGCAATCGGGCGCGGGTGGGCCAGGCGGAGGCACAGGTGGCGCAGATGCAGGCGAACGCCGAGAAGGCGCATGCCGATCTCGAGCGCATCAAGCCCCTGGCGGAGAAGGACATCGTCCCAAAGCAGGCGCTCGATGCCGGCGAGGCGGCGGCTCGGGCGGCGGACGCGGCTCTGGCGGCGGCTCAGGCTGCCCTGCTTGGTGCGGACGCCCGGGTGGCTGCGGCGCGCGCGGCGCGCGACCAGGCGGCGCTCAACCTGTCCTACACGCGCATCACCGCCCCCTCGGAAGGGGTGGTGAGCAAGAAGAGCGTCGAGATCGGTCAGCTCGTGCAACCGGGTCAGCCGCTCATGAGCGAGGTGCCGCTCAGCGACGTGTGGGTCACGGCGAACCTGAAGGAGACGCAGACCGCCAACGTCACTCCGGGGGACCCCGCGGATTTCACGGTGGACGCGTACCCGGGGCGGCACGTGAAGGGGCACGT
>DASQAM010000199.1:0-4342 GCA_035635735.1 Gemmatimonadales bacterium
GCGGCGTCTTGAGCACCGACGCGCCGGTCTCGACGCCCTTCTGCTGCGCACACTGCTCGCACAGGTGGAGCGTCACTTTCGTGTCGTGCTCCACTTGCGTCAGGTTGATGACCGCGTCGCGCTCCTTGCAGTTGTCGCACAACATCATGGTATCGCGTCCACCGAGCCGACCGCCGCCAGGCGACCGTCCTCGAGCATCAGAATCCGATCGGCCCGCCCGGCGAGCTGCCGATTGTGGGTGACGACCGCCACGGCCGTCTCGTATTCCCGGGCCAGTCGAAAGAATACCTCGTGCAGCCGGTCCGAGTTGGCGTGGTCCAGGTTGCCCGAAGGCTCGTCCGCCAGCACCAGGCTCGGGTCGTGCACCAGGGCGCGCGCCACGGCGCAGCGTTGCTGCTCGCCTCCCGACAGCTCGGCCGGCCGGTGCGTCATCCGCCCCGCGAGTCCCACGAGGGAGAGCATCTCCTCGGCTCGCGAGCGGGCCGGGCGCTGCTCCATCCCCCCGATCAACAGCGGCATCATCACGTTCTCCAACGCGGAGAATTCCCGCAAGAGATGATGGAACTGGAAGACAAAGCCCAGCTTCCTGTTCCGCAGCTCGGCCAGGGCGGAGGCGTCCAGATCGGCGTAGCGCGAGCCGTCCAACCAGACATCGCCGCCGGTGGGCCGATCCAGCGCCCCCAGCAGATGCAGCAACGTGCTCTTCCCCGCCCCGGAGGTTCCCACGATGGCGACGAACTCACCGCGGTGGACCTCGAGCTCCACGGCGCGCAGCACCTCGAGCGGCTGCCCGTCGCCGCCGGCGAACACCTTGCGGACCCCCCGGGCTTCGAGCAGCGCGGTCATTCGTAGCGAATCGCGGTGACGGGATCGAGCCGCGCCGCCTGCATCGACGGATACAGCGGGGCCAGCGTGGCGACCACGAGGCTCGCCCCGATCACGAGCAGCACGTCGAGCAGTTGCGTATGCACGGGGAGATGGTCTATGAAATAGATCGACGGATCGATGGGAATCCAGTGTCCGCGATTCAGCATCCCGCCGAGCACCAGGCCCCCCACCACCCCGAGCGCCGTCCCCGTGAGCCCCACCAGAATCCCCTGCGCCAGGAAGATCCGGCGGATCGACGCCTGCCGCAGACCCATCGCGAGGAGAATGCCGATCTCCCGCGTCTTGTCGCGCACCACCATCGTCAACGTGCCCACCACGTTGAACGCCGCGACCACACAGATGAGGAACACCACGAACGACATCGCGAGTTTCTCGAGCTTCAGTGCCGAGAACAGCGAAGCGTTCTGCGACTGCCAGTCGAGCGCGCGGTAGGGGTACCCGAGCCGCGTCTCGAGGGCGACGCCGAACGGCTGCGCCTGCTCCGGGTCGGCGAGCCGCACCTCGAGGCCCGTCACTGCCGTGTCGAGCCCGGCGAAGCGCTGCGCCGCGCGGCGATCGAGCGCGACCCAGCTGTTGTCGTACTCGTACATCCCGGTGTCGAAGATCCCCGTGACCTCGTAGCGGTGGAACTTGGGTACGTAGGCGCCGATGCTCGGGTTGAACTTGGCGCCGGCGGGAGCGACGAGCGTCACGACGCTGCCCGGGAATGCCGTGAGCTTGGACGCGAGCCGGGTGCCGAGGGCGATGCCGCCTTCCACATCGGAGTGGGTGGTCTTGAACGTCAGGTCGCCCTTGGTGAAATGCCGCGCGAAGCTCGTCACGGCGTGGCGGCCGGTGTCGGGATCGACGCCATACACCACGACGCCCTCGGCGTAGTCGTGCCCCGCGGAGATGAGACCCTGCGTCAGCACGAACGGCGCGGCTGCGTCCACGCCGGGCGCGCGGCGCACCTCGCCCAGCACCTTGCGCCAGTCGTCGAGCTTCAACCCCTCGCCGTAGGTCAGGACGCGGAGATGGGGATTCGCGACCAGGATCTTGTCGCGCAGGTCCGCCTGGAGCCCGTTCATCACGCCCAGTACCACGATGAGCGCCATGACGCCGACCGTCACGCCGCCCACGGCAATCACGGTGATGAGGGAGAGCAGCCGCGAGGCGCGGCGGCTCCGCAGGTAGCGCAGGGCGATGTGCAGCTCGAACCGGGAGATCATTCGGGCCGGAGCATGGGAAAGAGGATGACGTCGCGGATGTGCGACTGGTCCGCCAGGATCATCAGCAGCCGGTCGAGCCCCAGCCCGACGCCGCCGGTAGGCGGCATGCCGTACTCGAGCGCCCGGATGAAGTCCTCATCCAGCTGCTGCGCCTCCGCGTCGCCCGCGGCGCGCATCCGCGCCTGCTGCTCGAAGCGGCGCCGCTGCTCCTCGGGATCGTTCAGCTCGCTGAACGCGTTGGCGAGCTCGCGCTTCTGGATGAACAGCTCCCACCGCTCCACGCGCGTCGGATCGCCGCGCTTGAGCTTGGCGAGCGGCGACAGCGCCACCGGATAATCCAGCACGAAGGTCGGCTGGACCAGCGTGGGCTCGACGTAGTTCTTGAACACCTCGTCCACGAGCTTCGCGCCCGACAGCTGGTCGGCGTCGGCGACGTCCTTCGGCTTCAGCGCCGCCCGCAGCTCGGCCTCGCTCGCGCGCGCCAGGTCGATCCCGGCTGTCTCGCGCACCAGGGCGAAGTAGTCCTTACGCGCGAACGGGCGCTTGAAGTCGAGCGTCGCTCCGTGCCGCTCGAGCGTCGTGGTCCCGAACAGCTCCTGCACCATCCCCGAGAGCATCTCCTCCGTGCCCTGCAGCATCACCTCGTAGTCGGCATAGGCCTCATACCACTCGGCCATGGTGAACTCGGGATTGTGGAAGCGGTCCATCCCCTCGTTGCGGAAGTCGTGCCCGATCTCGTACACCTTCTCGAGCCCGCCCACGATGCAGCGCTTGAGATACAGCTCGTCGGCGATCCGCAGGTAGACGTCCGTGTCGAGCGCCTCGTAGTGCGTCACGAACGGCCGCGCCGAGGCGCCGCCGTACACCGGCTGCAGCACCGGGGTCTCCACCTCGAGGTACCCCCGCGCGTCGAAGAACGTCCGGATGTAGCCGACCACGCGGGCCCGCAGCCGGAACACCTCCCGCACCTCCGGGTGCACCGCCAGGTCGGCGTAGCGCTGGCGAGCGCGCAGCTCGGGATCCGACAGCTCGCCGTGCCGTTTGCCCTCCGCATCCTCCTTGCCGAGGGGCAGCGGGCGCAGCGACTTCGTGAGCAGCGAGAATCGCTGCACCCGGACCGTGACCTCCCCCGTCTTGGTGCGGAACAACGGGCCGTCGACGCCAATCACGTCGCCCAGGTCGAGCAGCTTCACCACCTCGTACGCCTCGGCGCCCACATCATCGACCTTGAAGTAGAGCTGAATCTTCCCCGAGCGATCTTCCAGATGCCCGAAGGTGGTCTTGCCCATGGAGCGCAGCAGGATGAGCCGCCCCGCCAGACGATGGACGCTCGTATCCCCGTCCTTGAACCCCTCGAGCGCCGGGGCGATGGGGCCGGTGCGGTCGAACCGGTAGGCGAACGGGACGATGCCGCGCTTGACCAGCTCGGCGAGCTTTTCGCGCCGCGCCGCCTCGACGAAGCCGGTCACGCGGCCTTGCTCCCGAAACGCTTCAAGTACGCCTCGATGAACGGGTCCAAATCCCCGTCCATCACCCGCTGGACGTCCGCCACCTTCAGCTCGGTGCGGTGGTCGTTCACCATGGTGTAGGGCTGGAACACGTACGAGCGAATCTGACTGCCGAAGGCGATGTCGCTCTTTTGCTTGTCGACTTCCGCCTTCTTCGCTTCACGCTCCGCGACGGCGCGCTCGTACAGCCGCGCCTTCAGCATCTTGAGCGCCGTCGCCTTGTTCTTGAATTGGCTGCGCTCGTTCTGGCACTGCACCACGATATTGGTCGGGAGGTGCGTGATTCGGACCGCGGAGGACGTCTTGTTGACGTGCTGCCCGCCCTTCCCCGAAGCCCGGTACACATCGATCCGCAGATCGTCGTCGTTGATCTCGATTTCGATGTCCTCATCGACCACCGGATAGACGAACACTGACGCGAAGGACGTATGCCGGCGGGACTGCGCGTCGAACGGGGAGATGCGCACCAGACGGTGGACGCCTTTCTCCGCCTTCAGGAGTCCGTAGGCGTATTGCCCGCTGATCTGGATCTCCGCCGACTTGATGCCGGCTTCCTCTCCCTGGAGCAGGTCGAGCACCTCGACCTTGAAGCCGTGGCGCTCCGCCCACCGGGTATACATCCGCATCAGCATTTCGGCCCAGTCCTGGGATTCCGTGCCGCCCGCGCCCGAGTGGATGGTGAGCAGCGCGTCGCGCGTGTCGTCGGAGCCGCGCAGCATGTTCTGCAGCTCGAGGGCC
>DASQAM010000200.1:0-7138 GCA_035635735.1 Gemmatimonadales bacterium
GCGCTGCGCGCCATTCCCTACGGGGAGACGCGGAGCTATGGCGCGGTGGCGGAGGCCATCGGCCACCCCGGCGCGGCCCGCGCGGTGGCGCGCGCGTGCGCCACCAATCCCCTCGCATTGGTGATCCCATGCCATCGCGTGGTGCGCAGCGACGGCGACCCGGGCGGGTACCGGTGGGGCGTCGCGCGCAAACGATTGCTGCTCGAGCAGGAGCGGAGCGCGGCGCAGCGCGCGGAGCGGCGCGTGCTGCGCGACCTGATCGACGCGATCGGTGGGGGCACGCCCGCGCCCGTTCCGGTCGAGGGCCCCCTCTCCGCGGGAGAGGTGCTGGCCGGGTGCTGCGAAATCGGCTCGACGTCGGAGGGTGGAGCGGGACGGCATTTCATCACCATGGAGCACGTGGACGGCTGGTCGCTCGCGCAGCTGCTCGAGCGGCGCGGCACGCTGCCGGTCGAGGCCACCGTGGTGATCGGCAAGCAGCTATGCCGCGCCCTCGACGTCGTGCACGGGCAGGGAGTCATCCATCGCGATCTCAAGCCACAAAACGTTTTGGTCACGCGCGACGGCGATGTGAAACTCACGGATTTCGGCATCGCCGAGCTGGACCAGCCCCACATCCAGGAGTCCCGCGCGGCGGCCGGGCCGCTCGGCGACCTGCTCCGATCCGCTCTGGCGCCCGACGGCAGGGACCGCCCCGACACGGCCACGGCGTTCCACGACGCGCTCGCGGAGGTCGAGTGGAGCAGCACGTCCTTGCCGGACCCGCGGTCGGACGAGTACCTTCGCGGCTCTCTCCTGATGGAGTCCGCGGATGCCGCTCGCCGAGCTGCTCCTCCCCGAGTTCGATGAAGAGATGACCGTCACCCGCCGAGTGCTCGAGCGGGTGCCCGACGGCAAGGCTTCCTGGAAACCCCATCCCAAGTCGATGACGCTCGGGCGCCTCGCGACGCTGGTCGCCGAGCTCCCGGCATGGGTGGTGAACGCCCTCACGCTAGACGAGCTCGACATCATGCCGCCCGGCGGGCCGCCGCCCAAGTTCGAGGCCCTCGGCAGCACGAAGCAGATCCTCGACGTGTTCGACCGCAACGCGAAGGCAGCGCGGGCCGCGCTCGTCAAGACCCCGGATGCCGAGTTCAAGAAACCCTGGGCGTTCAAGGTGGCCGGTCGCACCGTCGACACCAGCCCGAAGTACACTGTGTACCGTCGCACCGTGCTCAATCATCTGGCGCATCATCGCGGCCAGCTCACTGTGTACCTGCGGCTCAACGACGCCCCCGTCCCCGCGGTGTACGGTCCCACGGCGGACGAGCCGAACTTCTAGGACGATCGCGTGACCTCGTGGGAGCAGGCCGTGTCGGGGCTGCTGCGTGCCCTGCGGCTCGACAGCATCCGTAGCAAGATGCTGGCGTTCGCGTTGCTCGCCACACTCATCCCCTCCGTTACGACGGGCTGGATTTCCTACCTGCAGAACGAGCGCTCGCTGTCGGCGAAGATCACGGGCGAGCTGCAGAGCGTGAGCGCGCAGACGGCGCGCGAGATCGACCTGTGGGTCAAGGAGCGCCTGTACGAGCTGCGGGTGTTCGCGAGCTCGTACGAAGTCTCCGAGAACCTCGACCGCATCCCGCGCGCCGGCGGCGAGCACGCGCACGAGCGGCTCACCGGGTATCTCCGCTCCGTGCGCGAGCGCTTCGCCGACTACCAGGAGCTGCTGGTCGTGAACCCCCAAGGCGAGGAAGTGGCGAGTACCGCCCCGCAGCCGACGTCGGTCAGTCTGCCGCAGGGCTGGGCGAAGACGATCCGCCAGGAGAACGCCGTGGTCGGCGATGCGCTGTGGGACGACGCGCTCAAGAAAGGCACCGTCGTGTTCGCGGTCCCGATCTACCAGACGGGGGGGCGGTTCCTGGGTGCGTTGACGGCGAAGCTCGATTTCAGCGCGCTCCACCGGCTGCTCCGACGCTTCGCCGGCGGGGGGGAGCAGTCGGGTCAGGTGTACCTCATCACCGCGGGCGGCCGCCCCATTGTGGGCTCGCGCTCCGATCCGACCGAATTGATGCGCCGTAGCCTGCCCGCCGCCGTCGTCCGCCGCATGCTCGATCAGGAGGGAACGACTCGCGAATACCGCGGGCTCGAGGGCGAGGAGGTGGTGGGGACCATGAAGGCCGTGCCGCGGCTCGACTGGGCGGTGCTGGCGGAGGTCCCCGGGAGCGAGGCCTTCCGCCAGGTCACGCGGCTCCGCGACGTGACCGTGCTGATCGTGGCAGCCCTGCTCGTCGCCGTGGGTCTGTTCGCCTACTTCCTCGGGCTCCTGATCACCCGGCCGCTCGTCAGCCTCAGCCGGGCCGCGGCGCAAGTGGCGAGCGGTGACCTCGACGTGCAGTTGCCCGTGGTCGGAGGCGGCGAACTCAAGTACGTCACCGAGGTGTTCAACGACATGGTGGCGCGGCTGCGCGAGAGCCGGCGTGAGCTCGAGCGGCTCTCCGTCACCGACGACCTCACCGGCCTGTATAACCGGCGATATCTGATGGACACGCTCGCCAACGAAGTGCGGCGCTCGCGCCGCCTCGACCACCCCTGCGCGCTGCTCATGGCCGACGTGGATCACTTCAAGGAATACAACGACGCCTACGGGCACCTGGCGGGCGACGAAGCGCTGAAGCGCATCGCGGGCGTCCTGCGGGACACGACGCGCGACGTGGACTGCGCCACGCGCTATGGCGGCGAAGAGTTCGTGGTCCTGATGCCGGAGACCAGGGCGGCCGGCGCGATCGAGACGGCCCAGCGGATCCGCACCCGCCTCGCGACCGACGAACTGGTGGGCGGGAAGCTCAGCGTGAGCATCGGGGTGTCAGAGTTCCCCGACGACGGTGATGCACCCGAGGCGCTGCTCGCCCGCGCGGACGCGGCGCTGTATCGGGCGAAGCGTGAGGGTCGGGATCGCGTGCTGCGCGCGCCCCCCCCGCCCACTCCCTAGCGGCCGCCCGGCCCTGTTGGCCGCCGTCCCACCAGATTCAGGAACATCCACCCGGCGCGGCCGCTCTCGTCGCCGACGCGTACCCACCGCTCGACATACGAATAACCGACGAGGCCGGCGCCCGACTCCACGGTGAACAACACCTTGTAAGCGGCGCCCGGTCCCTCCCGCACCTTGCTCCGCACCGTGGCCCGCAGCCGCACCGGAACCGCGAACGAGACCTCTCCGGGGCGGAGCGGCGGTCGGCCGGCCCCGCCGAGCCGACTCCTGCTGGCGCCCGCCAGGCTCTTCGCCTGGTTCGCGAGGTACAACGCGCCACCGTAGTTCTGCTTTGCGAACTCGGCGCTCGCCTGCTGGAGCAGCGTGCCCGACTGCGCGAGGTCCGCGCCGGCCCCCGGCTGCGTCCCGGTCGCGGCGCGGAGCGCCTGCACCGCGATCTCCGCTTCCGCCATGGCCGATGCCGCCTCCGCACGGCTCGCGACCGTTTGGAGCTTCGCCAGCGCGCGCACGACCTCTTGCCGCGCCTCATCGAGGCGCGCCTCGAGATCCTCGACCTGCGCATCGCGCTCGGCCACCAGTAGCTCGAGATGCGCGAACCGCTGCTCGAGGACCGAATCGCGCGCCGGTGCGCTGCGCGGCGCCACGGGCCCGGCGGCGGCGCTGTCTTTTGCCACCTGCGGCGCAACGGGCGCCGCCTGGAACAGACACGCCGCGAGCGCCGCCGCTACGCTGGAATACAGGAGCGAGCGCCGAACGTGACGCCCCCTTAGCAGTGGCGGGCGGCTCACCCGGCCGCCTCGTGGGAGTCGGCCTGCTCCTGCTGCATCGGCTCATGGGCCTGGGCGCTCACCCAGACGCCGGGATGCGGAATCGTGACCACGAAGCCTTCGCTCACACGCAGCGGGCGCGCCTGGTAAGCGGCGAGCGCGTCCCGCCACTGGGCCGGCAGCTCTCCCGCCGAGCGTAGGGGCAGCGCGATGGCATTGCCGACCCGCCCGATCACCGTGTTCTCGACCACGTCGGTGAGCGGCCGGCCCGTGGGATCCCGCAACTTCGAGAGCGCGACGTAGCGCGCCGCCGGATCCCCGGCCGAGATGATCGCGGTCGAGTAATACAGCAGGTTCGCTTCGATGTGCTCGAGCAGGCGACTGCGCGGCGCACCCGAGGGAGCCGCGCCCGGCTCCTCGCCGGCGAGCAAACGCTCCAAGTCGGGGAGCAGGCCGCGATCGAGCAGCGTGCGCCGGAACAGGTAGCCGAAGCGCTGTATCACGTCGGCGGTCGCGACGTTCGGCAATCGGAACGGCACGAACACGACCGGGCGGGCGCGCGGACTCCGCACCATCACCTTGAAGCGCTCGAGCGGCTCGAAGAAATGAAAGGTGACGAGCCGGTCGCGCGTCGTGTTGCGCACGTGGCGGATTGCGCCCGTGGCCGGGGTGTCGGCGGGGGCGTCCACGACGCCGAGCGGCCGGCGCCGCAGCGCGTGGCTCATGCGCTCCGTGCGGTCGCGGATCATCTGGACCGTGTCCGCCGCCACGGCCTCGAGGCCGGGCTCGGCCACGGTGAGCGGGTCGAGCTGCAGCTCTGGTCTGAGTGCGGTGATCAGGTCGCCGAGCATCGATGTCCCCACCATGCGGGCGAGGATCTGGAGGGGGCGCTCCCGCCCGTCCGCTTCCCGCCGCCAGCGGCCGTCGAGCACGGCGAGCTTGGCCTCGTCTCCCGGCGTGAGCGTCACGCTGTAGAGCAGCTCGCCCCAGAGCACGCCGAGCGACTGCCAGTATTCCTCGAGCTCGATCAGCACGCCGTAGCGCATCGTCGAGGGGCCGTCGGTGGCGGGCGAGAAGAAGTCCACGGCCCCGTCGCGCGGTCCCGCGCCGGCTCCTGTCGCAGGACGGGTCGCAGGGGTGCGCTCCCCGAACATGACGAGCCGCTGAAAATAGAGGACGTGCCCGGGAGCCTCGGGCTGTTCGGCGCCGCGGGGAGGCGGCGGTTGCGCGGATGGCGCGTCGCGCCCCGGTCGCTCACCCCCGTGGCCGATCGATCCGATGGTGGGCGGCAGCTGCGTCGGCGCGGCGAGCGGCGTGGGTCCGTCGCCGAGTGTGGCGGTCGCGAGCTCGATCGGGTCCTCGCTCCGGAGGCCCACCCGGATGCGCAGCTTGAGCGTCTCGCGGCGCGGGATCGCGACGGTGCCATCCGCGTCGCTCACCCAGTGGCCCTCCGCGTTACCGGCGCGGTCGAGCACGGTCACGGGCACGCCCGGAGCAGGCTTGCCCGTGTCCTGATGCACGATCCGAAACACCCAGACGTCGTTCGCGCCGGTGGTCATACGGGGCCCCAATATGCAATGGGGCGGCGGGGGCATACAACGACGCGTGTTACAGTGCCGGGTAAGGCGTTGGGGGGTAAGGCGTTGCCGGATGGAGCGTTGGGGGGTTGGGCGTTACCTCAGGTCGAACATGAAGTGATGCATGTAGTCGATCGTCGCCTGCTGCTCGCGCACCTGGAAGGCGAGCACGTCGCCGATCGTGATCACGCCGGCAAGGCCGCCCTCGCTCACGACGGGCAGATGGCGGATTCGCTTCCCCGTCATCATGGCGGCGCATTCGTCGACCGGCGTATCGGGCGCGCAGGCGGTGACCGGCGTCGTCATGACGTCCGCCACCTTGGTCGCGGCGGGATCGCGCCGCGACGCGACCACGCGACGCAGGATGTCGCGCTCGGTGAAGATGCCGACCAGCCGCCCGCCTTCCGTCACCACCAGCCCACCGATGCCCCGCTCGCTCATGAGCTCGGCAGCCTTGAGCACGGTCTCCACCGGCTTCACCGAGATGACGTCGCTGCCCTTTCGCGCGAGGATATCCTGGACGGTCGGCACGCCGCCGCCTCCTGGCTGGGGTCTCCTCGATACTACCGCGCGGTCCGTGGGTGCGCCACCTTATCCCGTCCTCCGGAGGCAGGTGACAGTATGGCGCAGGCTCGTATCAACGTCGGCCCGCTCGATGCGCATGCCCGACAGGTCGCCGGCGCGCTCGCGATCATCGGCGGTCTCACCGCACTCGACGGCTTCTTCCAGGCGCTCGGGTTTCTCACCTGGATCGTATGCGCGGCCATGATGTACGTGGGCATCATCTTCGCGATGGGCGGATTCAAGGACGGAACCGCGGTGTTCGGGTTCCCGCTCTTGATCCTGTCGGTGCTGGACGCCTGGTTGCCGATCATCCACAAGGGCTACTGGGGTCTCCTGGCGGGCATCTTCGTGGCGGTCGGCGCGTTCCAGACCGCCCGCACGCGGCAGTGCCCCGTCAACGGGCTGATGGGCGTGAACACCGCTCAGGGCTCCGCCTAGCCCGATCCCTGGGCTGAGAGCGCTGTCGCGCGATCGCAACACCCGCGCGACACGCGACCGCTGTGACGTGGCGCTCGGCAGGTGGGGTATCCTGTGTATCGGAGCATCCCTACCGAGCGAGGTGTCGCATGACGAGGCGCATCGTCTCTCTCTCCGTTGTGCTCTTGGCCGTCGCCGGGACCGCACCGGCGCAGAGCATCCCGATCCAGACCGTCCCTCTCGTTCCGGCAGACCAATTCGACATCTTCCCGTCCCTCACGCTCGCCATGGGCGGGGTGTCGATCGCGCTGCCGGATACGCTGCACGACCCATTCGTGAACCCGGCGAAGGGGGTAAGGCTCCGCGCCGCGCGCTTCTTCAGCGCTCCCACGTTTTACAGCGTGTCGCACGACGCCGGAGCCGGACGCACGCTGCCGCTCGGGGTGTTTTCGACGGTCGGCACCTGGTACGGCGGCCTCGCGCTCGCGTTGCAACAGGTCGACGCGAGCCATCCCAGTTCGCCGTCCCTGAACTTTCCCGGGGCCTTCGACACGACGTTCAGACTCGCTGCTCCTCTCCCGTCGGGAGTGCCGGACCTGAGCACCGGGTCCGAGTCCCACGGCAACGCGCTCGCATTCGCGCTGATCGGTAAAGAGCTGCCCGGGTCGGGGCTCTCGGTCGGCGGCAGCATCGGCTGGGCCAAGCTCCGCGCGCTCGACGGCGTTGATCTGCTCTATCCTGGCAGCAGGCGGATCGACCAGTTCGGCGAGACGTTCGACGCCCGGCTCGGCGTCCTGAAGGAGTGGGCCGGGGATCGCTCGTTCGAAGCGATCGTGCTGCAC